>JANYIG010000312.1 GCA_025358765.1 Candidatus Kapaibacterium sp. | reverse complement strand
GCACGTATTCAAGCCGATATTACGTTGAACGATACCGTCATACGTGGGACGTATTTTTATTTTTCAGTGGGACAAATTGTGCGTTTGGAAGGTACGTTCGTGGCGGGGAAAGCGGGGCAAACGGGTGGTGCAACAACAGTGACGATAAAGGAGTTTGCAGATACGAGTCGCATCCCAAAGCGCTTTGAGCCGCAGGAAGCTCAAACAGGCGTATTTCAAGGTACGATGGACCGCGCAAACGGGACTATCAAAGGCACGTGGGTGAATGCGAAAGGCACAAAATCGCTGCCGTTCACAATGCAAGCGGTTGGAAATATGCGTACCATCAAACATGCGCGCTATCTTGCTTTGGTTGAGTATCCTGTTTTTAGTTTGCCGGAGTTGCGGGCGCTCAACGATACGCTTGCACGGACGATGAAAGTGTCGTACGACTCATGTGTTGCAATGGTAAAAAGCACCGTAGAGGAATTAGCCAGAGATACGATTCCGGCATATGAGGGCACGAAATGGGAAGAACGTATTTCTTCCACCGATGAGCTTGAAGTTGTCTATGTTTCGCCAGTGCTTGTGAGTTTGATGCACAATTATTACACAGACGGTGGTGGAGCGCACGGCAACAGCAACGTTGACGGAGAAAATTGGCTCATCACCAACGGTATTCCTGTAAAATTGCGATTGAATGACTTGTTCAAGCCCGATGCCAACTACCTGCAAATCCTTACGGCGCTGCTCGTGAAAGACCTCAAGCGGCAGCAAGCCTCGTTTGTCGTAGATGGTTCCACAACGCCACAGGATATTAGGCAAGGGCTGCAAACCAACCAGACAGCGTTTACGATTCAACCGTCGGGATTGCATTTTTATTTCCCGCCGTACGCCGTTGCATCCTACGCTGAGGGCATGTTTGAAGTAAAAATTTCCTATAAAGCCATCAAAGATTTACTCCCGCCCGATAGTGTACTCATGACGATAGGAAAATAACGATACCCACCAAAGCCCAACAACGATGCTAATCTTAGCTGCTTTCCCTCTGGGAATGGATTGAGGTGTTTGAGCCTTTATCAATTTTTGGGTTGCTTATCCGTAGAATCCTACGAACGAGATACAATCTGTTTCAGCGACAACCCATGCAATGCCAACCCAAGCGGTGCTAAAAATGCCGCAAGCCAAATAAACGGGAAATACGTCATAAATGTGTTCGGCGGGTCGGTGATGAACACTTGCAACGGTGTGGGAACTGACAACATCCCATGAACAATAACGTTGCATAAAATAATGATGCCCGCGATATTCCAGACGAAAAGCGCTTTGGCGGGCAGTTTTTCCTGGGCAAAAAAGTATGCTACAAACGGCGCAGTAAGCCCTACGAAAATATCCATATTCCTGCCTTCAAACGTCATCAGCTCTGGCATAGCATGGTTGATGAGCAAAAAATAAAACTCCACTTCCACAACAATGCGAAATGTTTGTGCATAGATAAGCCATTCTGTGGGAAGAGCGCTCAAAAGACGCTTCGTTGCGGGGTGAATCAATAATACAATCATTACGACAATAACAGGCGCAACAGCAAAAAGAACCATTCTGGGCGGCATTGCAGAAAAATCACGATATACGCCGTTGAATGCCAACACCGCAGTACACACAAGCCATCCCGCAAGTAAACCACCCGTCGTAATGGTCAAGCGCCGCCGCCGTGCTGGTTCCATGCCCAATCGCCGTGCAGCAATATTGACACCTATCGTTACAAGCGCCGCCATACAAACAGATAATATCGCAAACACCTCAGAAAGAATAAGGGGAAGTTCGGGAATCATGACGTTTTACTCCTTTGAGATATGAAAAATACAGTTGTAGTGGAAGCAAACTACAACACCATCGTAAACAAAAGTTCTCGAAAATTGCGAATATGACGAGGCAGCGAATTTTGCTATCAAAGGTGGTACAAAGTATGGGCAGGCACATCTGAAAATACTCGGCTATCAATCCGTGCATTCGGCTGAAAGCAGCGCCTATACTCGCGCGGTGAAATGCTTGTTTTTGCGCTAAACAGTGTGCTAAACGAGCCTATGCTTTCAAAACCAACCATCAATACAATGTCTGCAATAGGCAATGTTGTGTGCGCCAGCAAGTGTTGTGCTTGTGCAAGGCGGCGCTGGATAATGTATTGGTGTGGCGTAATGCCAAAAGCCTCTTTGAACCACCGCAAAAAATGAAATTTTGACATACAGGCTGCGGCAGCAATGTCGTCCAACGAAAGATTGTCCATGAAAAACGTGTCCATCACATCACGGGCGCGAAGCAAAAACTTGTACGCTTCGTGGCGCGTGGCATGTTTTGTTGCGGAAAGTCGTTCCACAACGCGTGCTTCGTTGTGATGCTGCCGAACGAGATAGGAAAGGAGACCATATAATCGTTCCTCGATGAGCAGAGTACTTGGTTCTGGGGTATGTTGAATGCGATATATGTTGTTCGTGATGGCGGTAAACTCTTCATCATGGCGATACCGATGCTCGAAAAAGTGGATGGGGGTAATCGTAGAATGTGCAGAGTCAAACGGGTTGTCAAGTGCTTGTTTTGCGCTGTGGGTAAAGCTGTGAACGGCATCGCGTACAAATGTATCGCCAAAGTGAATATTAAACGTTTCGGTTGCTTCATCATCCACAAACAGCGAATATTCTTGTCCGGCATTACTCAAAAAGTACGTGTTCTCGTGAATATGAGCCTCGTGACCATCCACACGGCATCGGCTCACCCCGCGCCGATTCATAAACAGTGACAGTGGTCCGTCTATCTGCGGGCGTTCCACACGGCGGGCATTGACGTTCAGAATCACCGTTGGCCAGCCAAGGCTCTGTGAGCGCCTCTCAGCAACGGCGGCTTTGAGTTCCTGTAAATCAGGAAACGTATGACGAATTGGTGTCCATTGCATAACAAGAGGGGAGGAGTATTGCTGAAACTACATTTGTGTTTGCACCACGAATGTATAAACAAATCCTCGTGCGAAAAAGGGGAAAAATGGGTAAATTTGGAAAATATTGTTTTACGATTTTTTCAACAATTTACCCGTACACACGATGAACAACGCACCACAGTCATCACAAATTCACTCCTTAATTCAGAGCCATCTGGCAATCATTTTTCTTTCAATGCTCTTGCTGATCAGCTGTAAAACGGATGTTGTAACACCTCCTCAGGTTGAAACGCTTCCAACCACTCCCGCGATACGGCTCTTGAATCCTATCGGCGACCTTACGGTGAATCGCACTCAAGTCGTGCTTTGGGAACTTGAAAGCGGCAGTACGTCGAATGCTGGCAAGCCCGACAACGTGTTTTGGGATTCGACGGGTAAAAAACTGAGCTATACCGTTGCCTCCAGCGATTTATCGGCAGTGAGCGCACGACTGAACACCAGCGAACCACGGTATCAAGGTCGTCCAGCGTTATTGCTCTTGGTGAATCCATCAGCTCCCGTCGGTAAGCGCGTTCTTATCACCCTCACTGCCAACAACGGCAGCACAACGGCAACGACGGAATTTTCCGTGACGATTACAGCAGGAGGGCAGACTGCAATACCAGATACGGTTGGCTCCCTACGTATTTACAATCCAGTAGCACCACTTGAACTCAAGCGTACAGAAGATGGATTGGTTGAATTAGAGCCGTTCGGATTACGAGATGACGACTATTCACAATACATTTTTCGAGAATCGTTGGGAAAGAAGCTCACCTATACTGCCCAGTCGGGTGACCCCACAATCTATGCCGTGTCGCTCACCAATAGATTTAATGGTCGTCCAACCCTTCATGTGTCTAACTCTCCCAATGCTCCGATTGGCAGTCGAACAAAGATTGCCGTGACGGCGACAAATGGCGTAAGCACTGTGACGATGTTTATTGATGCAATTATCTTCGGTAATGGTTACAGTGGAGCATCGCCAACATTGTTCCTCATAAACCCGCTTCAGAACAGAACTATGGCATCGGGCAGTTCCGAGACGATTGAGTTGGAGGCACCCGGTAAACGAAGTGACGGCACTCCAAATTCGATATTCCGTGAAGTGTCGGGAAATGCACTCAGCTACAGCGTTCGATCAAGCAACAGTAGCATCGTGGAAGCAACAATCTACCAAACCAATACCTCATCAACATATCGTTCAAAGATGGAATTAAAGGTCGGGCAGGGCGCGCAGCGCGGTTCATGGAGCGTCTTCAACCTGAGAGCCACCAACGGCGCAATGGCAGTGGAAAATGTATTTATCGTCACTGTGCAATAAATACAACAGGAAACCACAAAAACGCGACAATGGATCAGCATTAACAAAGCCGACAGCAAAGGTCAAACAAGCCTTGCTGCGGCTTTTTACGTTTTACCGTTGAGTACCCTGCGAGAATTGGCGAAAAATCTGTAATTTTACACTCAATTATACATCTCTTTTCCATTCACTTTTCTCCTACAGTATGTATTCACACATCAAACATCAAGACCCGGAAGTATTTGCAGCGCTCAAAGGCGAGTACGAGCGCCAATCGCATAAGCTCGAACTTATTGCCAGCGAAAACTACACGTCCGCAGCTGTATTGGAGGCGCAAGGTTCGCT
>JANYIG010000296.1 GCA_025358765.1 Candidatus Kapaibacterium sp. | reverse complement strand
TTGGGTGTAATACTCAATGCAAGAGTGGAAGCAGCGTCCGCTCCACCACGAATTGCCGTAGCGCTACTGAGTGTGGCACGTTTTGCCATCACAGCGCCGCTGTTATTGGTGTTCAACCATGTTATGGTAAGCTCGCTTGGGGCGGTGAAGCTCGCCAAGGCAAGTTTTGACCCCATAACGCTCACCGCAGAATCCACCGACCAGTTATAGCCGTAATCAAGCGAATACACAAATCCCGTTTGTTTTATTTGATCGGTTTTGCTGCTACCCATAAAACGCTCCCACACAAGCCCCACAAAACCTTGGTCGGCAATAACGCGTGCGAAAAGACCTGGACCAACCAACTTGGGAGCATTGTTAAATGTCGCTCCACCATCGCCGGACGTGAGGGTATAAACTTGCTGCGCGTTGTGATATGCTACTGTCACATTTGAGCCGCCCGTCACGACAACGCTCGGATCGCCGGAATGGTCTTGCGGGACGATATTGCGCGGTGTCTCCCACGTTGCACCACCATTGGCAGAGCGCGTAAAATACACGCGAAACTCTCCCGTCGTGTTTTCCCGCCAAACAGCATAGAGCGCATTTCCCGAAACACTTAGTGAACTCCACACGGCAGAGCTTGTAGCGGGAGCCGTGTCAATTGCCTTTGCTGCACTCCACGCGCCGCCTTGCCACGACGAAAACATGACATCGGACTTCGTTTCGTCGCCGCTGTGCCAGAGCGCGTAGAGCGTGCCATTTTGCCCCGCAGCAAGGCACAAGCCGCTGCCACCCGAAGCGAGTACTTGCGAGGCAGCCCACGTTTTTCCGCCGTCGGTGGAGAACGATGTCCGCAAACCTATTCCCTCCGTCCAGCCCACGCAGAGTTTTCCGTCGGAAAGCGCGGCAATAGTAGGGAGGTTCGCCGACAAAACATTTACTTTGGCAGCGAGCGCGGGGGCGCTCCATGCGCCGCCGTTTTGCGACGAGGTTACAACAAGCGAATCACCGCGTATCCACGTCATAAAGCGTGTGGAGCCGATTGCTGCAACAATCTGGGTATTATTAAACCCCATTTTTACGTCTGTTCCCGTACCCGAACGCACTGTCTCGTCGGCTGACCACCGTAACTGCGCTTCCAGCGTTACCGCCACAAAGAGGGCGAAACATGAACATAAAAAAGAATAAAGAATTTTCATCGCAGCACCTGGAGTGGTTGAGTGAGGAAAAAAGTGGGTGTTTGCAAACGCAAAAAATACGCACCATTGCTCAATATCCAAGAACGAATGTCGAATGACCGATCGTACTCGCCCGTGCCAAGCACAGAATCAAGAATCTGTGCGACTTCCACGCCAAGTGTGGTAAAAAGTGATATTCGCACAGGCTCCGATTTTGCGAGGGTGAATTGCACACGCACAACGTCCGAAGCGGGATTGGGCGACACCACAAACCCTTCTCTGCTACTTGTTCGCACGCTAACAAACGTTGCCGATTTCAGATATTTCGTAAAAAAATTCACCACCGCCGTTTGGATTTCCGGCTTCGACCACGCGGCATCAAACCCGTGATTTGCGCCTTGCACGGGCGTAAAACTTACGGTTGCTCCGGCTGCACGCAAGGCAGAATCCATCAACTGGCTTTGGCTGAACGGCACAACATCGTCCGCCGTGCCGTGCATGATTAGAAACGGCGGCGCAGCACGCGAAACAAATGTCGTTGGGCTTGCCAACTTTGCTTTGTCGGGACATGTTGAAATCGCGCAACCAACAAGGTTTGTTCCCGAACCCTGCGTGGTGATTTTGTAAAACTCCACCAAATTACTCGGACCAAAAAAATCCGCCACCGCCTGCACCATGCTTGAATACTGAGTGTTGCCACCCACCGAGCCTTCCAAATCCATCGTCACTGCGCCGGATGTTGCCATTGTTATACCGCCGGACGTGCCCACAAGCGCCGCAAGGTGCGCTCCGGCGGAATGCCCGAACGCGCCGACGTTGTTCGGGTCAAGGTTGTAGCGCGTAGCGTTTGCTCGAAGCCAACGGATAGCACCTTTGCAATCGTTGATTTGCGCGGGGAAAACGCTATCGCCGCTCAAACGGTAATTGATACTTGCCACCGCAAACCCAGCCGGAACAAGGTACGCAGCATATTCCGCGCCCATCGAACTCGACCCCGACGACCAACCGCCCGGATGAATATAGACCACAAGCGGCGCGGGAACAGTTCCACCTTTGGGAACGTACAAATCCAGCGTAAGCGATTTCCCGTTGGAAAGTTTCGCAAATTCAAGATTTGGGTAATCGGCTTTGATAGTCGTCATACCTTGCGCCAGGATTCCACGGGGCAGAACCGCGAGCGTATAAAGAATACACAGGAATGCCGTTTTCATCGTATCACCTGTATCGGTTTGGTGTGGGAAAATGTCGGTGTTTGTAAGCGTAGGAAATACGAGCCTTGCGGGAAGAGCGAAGTCGGAGGAATAAAGGACGTGCTGTGTTCTCCGGCTGGCAACTGGGCATCAAAAATTTGTGCGACTTCTTGACAAAATATGTTGTAGAGTGTGATGCGGACACGCTCCGACGTTGCGAGCGGGAATCGAACGTTCACTATATCGGATACTGGATTGGGCGATACCGTTAACGGTTCGGACTTTCCTGCATCTGCGGCAACGGAGCTTGCCGTAAGCCACGCATTGGCAGTGATACCGGGGCTTTCCACATTGGTTTGTGACGGTAAGCCTAATGCCGTCGCGCTCAAGACCGTCGTAAAGTCGCTTGCTGTTAATTGTCGGCTGAAATCGCTGTGGGTAGCGCGTTTAATCACATTTGTACCACTTTCGTTGGATTGCACATACGTCCAATACCGCTTCGTTTCTGTGTCGTAGTGTCCGCATGGAACGCCGCCAGCACTTGTTAGCAAGCCATTTGCGCCAATAAGCGGCGCGTACGAACCGTGTAAGGTCGTGGACGAAAAAGCAAACGTGGACTGACCAGCAGACACATACAAAATATACCGTGTGCCATCGAAGTAAATATCAGGGTCGGAGCCTGTTCGGAGCATCGTACCGTCCAACGTCATTTGTACGCGCGAACCGGATTGCATTACGAATTTTTTGCCATCGGAACCTTCCACTTCAATAGCCGAATCAAAGCGCTTTGTACACGGATATGTTGAGCATCCCGCAGGATCCGTACCCACTGGGGACGAACTCGAGTTCAGAAAAAATAGAACAATGCGCCCCTGTGCATCGAGCATTGGCGAGGGGTCAACAAAACGAATAGACGCACCGGATTCGTCCGTAATCGTATAACTTGTGTTTGCTGACCACCTCCCTGTTGAGCCGTCGTAGATATAGACTGCGCTTGGCACATACAAATACGCCTTGTTCCCGCGCTGAACAAGGTCGGGAACGCTGGCGGGCGGCACGGCTCCGCCGCCTTTTATCGGCGTAAAAGTCGGTACAGAAGTCCATTGTGCGCCATCGTCAGACTCCGCAAGCCGCGTAACGTGGTTAATCGGCTCGCCGCACGTAGCAGTGCTTTTGTCGCACGTGTGAAAGGACATGATGTATTTTTTGGAAAACGGCTTCGCAGATGACTGACACAGCACCGAATCCAGAGAACACCATTCGGTTATCATGGCAACAACAAGCAAAATCGCGGGTTTCATCGCAGCACCTGTACGGGTTTGGTGTGGGAAAATGTTGGTGTTTGCAAACGCAGGAAATACGCGCCATCAACCAATGACCAATGACGAACGACCAATGACCACTCATGCTCGCCAACCTCAAGCTCCGCATCAAGCAACAGAGCCACTTCGCGCCCGAGTACGTCGTAAAGCACAAGCCGCACGCGTTCGCGGCGCGAAAGCGTAAAGTACGCAGTTGTTTGCCCTGTGGCAGGGTTAGGAGAAATCAGCAGCGAAGCGCCGTCCGGCAAGGTTGCTGTCTGAACGGATGACATGGCGTTCACCTCAATCACTTTCGGGAAGCGCGTGAGCGTGAGAGCGACTGCGCCGTCCGCGCCGGCTGTGACTTGCTGCTGCGTGAATTGCGCCGTAGCGCCGTCGCCGGTAATCGTGCTTGGCACGGCATCGGTTACCGTCAGCGTCCGTTTCGCATTTGCCGTACCCGTCGCCAGCGTGTACGCGCCGCCGCTCGGATGCGCCCACGCCACCCAGCGCTGCACACCGCTCGGCAGATTGTACCGCACAACCCACGTGCCGTTGCCGCCGTCGGTCGCTTTGTTGTCATCCTTCACTATGCCGGTGGCGATAAATTCCGCGCTTTGGAAATCCTTGAGTTTCTCCAAAAAGAGTTTGTAGCTATGAAAAGACTTTTTTTTGATTCCGCGCGAATCTAACAAGCCAAATTCTGCAAAGCCTGTTCCCACGCCCATTGGCGCAGCATTGCTCCAGAAACCATGCCACAGGTATCTGTCGGCACCTTTGGCAAAAAGAATTGATTGCCTGCGCCACACGTCGGCGGCTTGCTCGTCCACCGACACGTAAGTCGGCGTAATGTCGCTGCCCTGCACGCTGGCAACGGAAGATTCGCTGCACCAGACGACCTTGCTGTCTTGGTTGTATGCCTTCAAGACTGCCCGCACCGAATCGAAGTGCGCCGGAAGCGTCCACCAAGCGTTGTAATCGTGATAATTCATAATGTCGAACGAACCTCCCACGCCGCGTTGCAGCATATCGCGCAACCATGGATAGGTCGTCGTGGCAAGCGGCAAACCGTAGGTGCCGAGCAGTCCGGGCAGCAGCACCCGCGCTTCGGGGTCAATTTCTTTAATCCAACGATAATTCAGTTGCATAAACAGCGCGAATGTATCACGGGTAACCCCACCGGGCGGGCGCATTTTTCCCTCCATTTCATTGGAAATTTCCCAGAGTTTTGTAACGTCCTTGTAGCGGCGTACAACGGTTTGCACGTAGTCTTTCGCGTCGGCACTGTCGCGGGCGATATTCCATCCGCACGTGGTCGGGTTGGTGCAGGCTCTCCACGGCACTTGCAGCCCAACGGTGTCGTTTGCGCCCGCCGAAATGCCGTAAAGCGTCGGCAAAGGATAGAAGCCGTTTGTATTGCGGAGCGTGGAGTCCGGGCGGAGAAAATTCCACTGATTATTTTGCGGCTCAACCTGCTGCCAATGAATATCGGCAAAGGTCATCTGCCGCAGCAATATTGGCGAGCGTAAGTCTGCCAACAGCGCCGACACCGTGCGAATCGGCGTTTGGCTTGTGTCGCGGTACGGAGAGTTAATGCCCGTTTTGGGAATGGCTTGCAGCGCTGTTTGGGCGTACACGGGTGTGCAGAACACAAGGATGCCAGCGGTTTGCAGCACGGCAACAACAAAGCGAGTTTTATTGTTCATCGCATCACCTGTACAGACTGTGTTTGGGAAAATGTTGGTGTTTGTAAACGTAGAAAATATGCTCCATCAACCAATGGCGAATGACGAACGACCAATGACCAAGTATGCTCGCCAGCCTCAAGCTCCGCATCAAGCAACAGAGCCACTTCGCGCCCAAGCATGTCGTAAAGCGCAAGCCGGACGTGCTCGCGTTTGCTTAATGCAAAATCTACGTTGATTTGCCCCGATGTAGGATTGGGGGCAACAACAAACGATGCGGCTTGGTCGTCGCTTGCTTGCGCGGTGTTTCCTTGCTGAACGCTTGTTTGCATGGCACTTACCTCGTACAGCGCCACTTTCCCTTGCCAATCCGGATTTTCTTGCCCCGCAGCATCATATGTGCCAAGGTCATACGATACATACAATGTGCTGCCGCGTTTCATCAGCCAAGGACGATGAGCATTGAAGCCACTTTTGCCCAGAGTGAGCGTGTAGCTTGTTATTGCTTGTGTTGCAATAGTACCCCAGTTTTTGTCAAAAACTCCCACAACGACGTTGCCTGCACCGGGCGAACCCGTGTGATACGCCACGTAATAGTAGCCGTTTTCATACAACAGCCCTTGCGACCATTGTGCATTATCGGCAAGAAATTTTTTGCCGATGTACTTAAAGGCGCTCGAATATTGATAAACATACAATTTGCTCCCCGAAAATTTGTCTGCCGTTACCACCTGCAACATATTATCGTTGCTCATAATACTACCGCCGGTGACCATATACGGCTCGCCTTTCATTGTTGTATCCCGCTCCTGCACAAGGCTCGTGGAATAGGTAAACCATCGCTGATACACCGGAACGTTGGGATTATTCACCGTTGCCGAATCGCCCAAAATGGAGGCACAATAGAGTTTGCCGCCCGTGTAATTCAAAAGCTGGTCGTTGGGTGAGTCAAATTTATTGAGCGGGATAAGCACTTTTTGTGAGAGTGCAAGGTCTGAATTGTATTTATACAAATTATAGCCACCCGGAGCGCCGATAATCACATAAAAATTTGAGCCGTCAAACGCAGCGGCAATATCGCCACCCGTGCTTGGCTCGGTCAATACGCCCGCTTTACCCGTGAGTGTAAACGTTGAATCGTATTCTAACCAGCCAATAGACTGGTCTTGGGGCGTACGACCTGTTGCGGCAGTTTTTATGCCTGCGTAGAGTGCGTAGATTTTGTTCCGCCCTTGATGAAAAAACACACGCGGAAAACTTGCGGTCTTGTGCCCGCTTTTGCTTACATCCAGCGTGTATTCCGTTACTTTCGTTAGCTTCACAGCCTGTGACCGAAGAGTAGTGTTGGTAAACGTCAGTAGGCAACAGAATAGGGCGACGCTAATAGAAAAAATGGTTATAGGGGAGAATTTCATCGGAGTACCTGTATAGGTTTGGCGTGGGAAAATATGAGCGTTTGAAGACGGAGAAAATATGCGTCCTCAAAAAATCTTCAGCCGTTACGGAATCAAACTGACATAGACCATAAAATAGCTGCCATTAGGCATCTTGAGAATTGCGGGGTCTTTAATATATGTGCCTTCCACCGGGGAACCCGGCGTATATTTCATCGGAATTGTCGGCTCTAACGTCCATTGTAAGCCATTGGTAGTGACAAAAGAGCGAAAATTTTTCTCCGGTATGGAAAAACCAATCATGCGATACGAGCCGTTGCCAAGCGTGTAGCCGTTGGAGAGTATGTAGTTTTCTTTACCATCGCCCCTGAACGATTCTTGCCCAATGAGCGTAAACGTAGTTGCGTCTTTGGAGGTAAAATGCCATTGTGTGCCGGCTTTGGCGTTGAGTACGAGCAAATGCCATACATCGCCAACGAGGAATGTGGAAGAATCTTCGATATTGTCGTCCGCAAGTGCCGCCGCTATGCCTTTGTACGTAAAGGTAATGCCATCAAAACTGTCTGCATAGACCACCCCGATTTTACTGCCCAGCGTTGGTTGACATGTGGTAAAAAGGCGAAACCTGCCATCGGGCAATATAATAACGTCGGGGTCGCCAAATTGCTTGATTTGGTCATTGCCCGTAAGCGTTACATTCTTGAAAATCCACGTTTTTCCGCTATCAGTAGATATTGCCGCGCCGATAGTATTCTTTTTTGCTCCAAGCACAGCGCCTGCGAAGTAGAGATATATCCAGCCCTTTGCATCCATGACAAGGTCGGGAACATTTGACTGATCCATGATAAGCGTACCTGTGGCGGTGTAGGTGATGCCGTCCGGCGAGGTAGCCGTCAGCAAACGAAACAAGCCCGGGCTTTCCGGCGGCGCACCCGGTTCTTTGCCGCTCAAGGTTTTGTAGTCTGCTGTAGGCGTGGCGGGAACAAATGTTATTTCGCTAATATCTGTTGTTGCTGTTTTCAGAGAATTGGTTGTGGTTTGAACGACCAGCGTTTGTACGCCGGAGCTTTGGGCAAAGCTTTGAAGCGGCATTACCAGCATAACGCCGAATACGCTGCTAAACCATACTACCGCCATTATAGCAGACCGCAGTATAAAAATAGGCGGTATAAAAACGGGGAGAAAATTCATTAGTTTGTCCTCCAAAGCATGATTGAGGTTGTGATTGTGATTGAAGGCAAAAATTTAATAGAAGACGATCATCGTTTCGGCAAGCAATGCGGAGCCGCTTGTGATACGGCAGACATATAATCCCGCTGCAACCGTTTTGTTCTCGGAATTTATTCTATTCCATTGTACCGTGTGTTTGCCCGCTTCGTGGTAGCCGCGAGTGAGTGTACGCACGTGGTTTCCTTGAATGTCGTACACAACAGCAGTAATATCGCCGCCTTGAAGCAATAAAAATTCAATATTGGTCAGCGACGACGAAGGGTTAGGATAAACAAGTGTTGAGGATGCTCCAGCGCTGCTTACGTTGCCTACCCGCTCATCTACTCGCGTTGACATGTTTTCAAAGGTGATTTTCTGAATACCTGCAATATTCAAAGGCAACGCACTTTTGCGCGTAATCCGCAAGGTATCGCCCGTGTAAAGCGGGGAGCCGCTAAAGGTAATATCACGAATGGTAGCAAGGGCAATGCTTGTGGTCGGTGTGGTAGAGGCACGATAGGAAATAGCAACTTTGTCGGGCGACAAGGAACCTACGGAGGTTGTCAGCACAAGGCTGCGAACCGTCCAAACGGAAGTTGTCATGGAAGGTTGATTATTGAGATAATTGACCGTCATCGTATATGGCACTTGTGCTTGGGTTTTTCCACTGCAAAAAAGCACACCGCATAGAAACGTATAGATAAGCGCCCAAGGATACAGACGAGCGCGTAACACCCAAACGAGGATTAGGTATCTGTTCATGATGAAGTGTAGATAAATGCCTAAATTTTGATAATTATTGTTTGTACCTATTTTCAAACTGTTGAGGATTGATGCGGCTTTCAGCAATTACGTTGAGAATTGCTCCCTGTCTAATCGCTAAAGGATTTATCGCATCACCTGTACAAGTTGTGTTTGGGAAAATGTCGGCGTTTGTACGCGCAGAAAATACGCTCCATCAACCAATGACCAATGACGAACGACCAATGACCAATCATGCTCGCCAGCTTCAAGCTCCGCATTCAGCAACGCCGCTGCTTCGCGCCCAAGCACGTCGTAAAGTTTGAGCGACACACGTTCGCGGTGAGCAAGTGTGAAGCAGATGGTTGTTTGGTCGGAGGCGGGGTTTGGCGTAACGCTCAAATGCGCTTCGTCCTGTTGTGCGTCGTTGGTTGGTTGTTGGACAGCGGTTGCATCGGTGTACTGCAAACGCAAAAGTGCGAAGGCGGGCGCGGTAAAGTTCGCAATGTTTAACGTAAGGTTTGATGACGGTTGTAGCGTTTCTGTTGCGTCGGGCTGGATTCCCGACGAAAGCATCGTTGTTCGCGTTAATGACAGCTTCCCGCCTTGTTTCCATGACACGTTTTTCAAGTTCACGGCAACCGATGTGTATCTGCTGTTGTAGTTGGAAACAAGAATATAACAGCTTTTTGAGTCGTCGGAGCGCCCTGCAAGAATCATCACATTGGTCGTATCTTTTGTTGCCGATGCCTCCGTTGTAATAACTTCCGACCCCTCTGCTTTTATGCGCTGCGGCGCAAAGCGTGTGAGTTCGGTAAACGCCTTAAAGCCCCGCCCTGACGTGGTTAGATTTGCCTTGCCGCCCAGCGTGTCGCTGCCAAAAAGGTTCATCAGCGATGTGCCGCGATAAACAAAAAATTTATCCACTTTGCCCATCTGCGCGGAAATCATCTGTGATGCCATGTATGCGGCGTGTTTGGGCGTGTTCAGCACTTGTGCTTGCACGGGAAATCGCGCGTCATCTTCGCCCAAGCGGATATTCGTCTCGGAAACGTGATTTTCTGTTCCCGTAAAACCCGCTGCATCCAACAAACCACGCACGTACTCGGCGTAGATGTTCACCGCGTAGGGATTTAATGCACCATACAGATGCCACGAAAGAAAGTCCAACGTGGCACGGTTGTCGCGGCAGGCAGTGATAAAATACCGCTCCCAGCCTCGTTTGGTGAGAATCGTTCCCGACAAAATTCCTGCTCCACCGACCTTCAAGGTAGCATCCAAACGTTTGAGCGAATCGCTGACGGTTTTGTACATCCGCACAAAGGCAGCGGAATCGCCGAAACCCTTTGCCGTTGCTGAATCCTTCCAAAAGCCCGGACTGTCCGGCTCGTTCCACACTTCCCAATACTTGATGCCAAGCCGTTTCCCGTTCGCCCAACCTTGATTATAGTGCATCACCGTTCGTTTGCAAATCTCCGCAAAGCGCGTGAAACCTTGTTTGTCGGGGTCGTTGGGTGGGTATGGAAACGTCGAGGCAAAATTCACGCCTAAACGCATATACGGCGCAAAACCAAAATTTACGATGCTATCTATTTTTCCATCAAACGACGACCATGAATAACTTGTTTCTAACGTTGGGTCGAAGGCAGCATTCACACTCACGCTTGTGCCTTGCGTTGCCCAAAAGTTTTTGGTGTATTCAAAATATTGTGTACCGGGCATATCATGCGTCCGAATCGCCGTCACACCGCCGTCATTGTAGCCCCGAATGGCGGCAATCGGCGTGACGGTGCTGCCTCGAGGCGCAAGAACGTCTGGTCCCGCGTTCACACCGCCTAAATCCTTGATTCGCTCTTGGGTTGTGGCGAAATCTACTTCGAAGGTTTTTGTTTGGGAAAAAGCCGTCGAAGCCGCAAAAATCGCAGAGATGCTGCCTAAGGCAATGTTGAAAAGGAAACGTTTCATCGTATCACCTGTACAAGTTGTGTTTGGGAAAATGTTCGTGTCTGCAAGCGCAGGAAATACGCGCCATCAACCAACGACCAATGACGAACGACCAATGACCAATTATGCTCGCCCGCCTCAAGCTCTGCATCCAGCACCAAAGCCACTTCGCGCCCAAGTACGTCGTAAAGTGCAAGCCGGACAGATTCTCGTTGTTCAAGCGTAAAACGCACAACCGATTCATTCGTTGCGGGGTTTGGTTGAACGTGCAAACCAGCATCGGCAGCGTTTTCACGAACGCCAACCGCCGTTTTCCCTGTACCACTCGTTTTCACTGTTGTGGTTGCCGTGCCGCCTGCGGATTGACTTGTGTGCGTGATTGTTCCTGCCGTCACGCCCGTTGCCGTTGGTGCAAATCGCGCAAAGACGGTTGTACTCAAGCTGCCGTTTGACGGTGTGAGCGTGAGTGTACTGGCAAACGCGCCATTCGCACTGGCTCCCACCTGAAATCCCGCCGAGGCATTTATCGTTACGCTTGCGCCCAAATTTGCACCGGAAAGCGTGTAGTTTTGCGGTGTGGAGGTTTTGCCAATTTCCACAACGCCAAAATCCGGAAGCGAAGCAAGGGATGCCGTGAGTGACGGCGTGGCAGCTTGCGTTGACGAACACGGATCGGTTCCGATGCGCGGGTAGAAGTTCGGTTTTTCGTTGTAGAGCGTTTTCCACGCGGTGAATTTTTCCATATGCGTCGCCCATTTGATTTGCCCCGAAGCCGCAAGCGGTTTCAGCGAATCCAACAAGGTGTTGATTTTGTCCATATAACCAGCCCGCGAAAAATCACGTTGGTTGGTTTGGATTTGCATGGCATAAAACTTGCCTCGATTGCCCGCAATCTGCATTGCCGCAAGCGTAGAGCGGATTATGCCCATAATCGTTGCCGCATCGGTTGCCACCGACGTAGTTTCTCCTAATAGTGCATCTCCGCCAACACCTATCGTGGCAATCGCCCCGCCGCAAACGTGGGTAAAAAATCCTACACTCGTGGTGTCACGCGGTCGCCAAGCACCAACAGCGTTTATATCTTGCCCGTGCGCCGTTTGCATTTGTTTGTAATCGTAGGTTGCACCGCCCAAGAGTACATCGGCTTTCCACGTATAGGTCGGGTTCGCTGAATAGTATTTGCGGAGCCTCAAGCCTTTAGAGAGCGAATCCCACGTGTAGCCTGCTATAGCCGTACCCATAAGGGTTTGATTGCCCATCGGACCATTCCACGTGAACCCACCCACGACTTTGGTCGCTTTGATAGTGGGTGAAAGCTGGTCTATCAGATACGCGACATCGGCATAGTTATAGGCATTTTGGTGAGCGTGTGGGTCAACATTGATTTGCCCGTTATTATCCTCGTTCAGCCACTGAATAATATTTTTCCCGTTTGTAGTAGCATCTCCTTTGTCGAACTGCTGCGCGGCAAGCAGAAAGTTCCAATCCGACTGGTAGTCCCATTTTGCGCCCTTCGAGCGAACCATATCGGCAATCTGCTTCACGTAGGCACGGTATTGTGCAAAGAGCGTCTGCGACTTTGTGTAATCCAGCGTTACCGTCCCCGTAGGGTCTTTATCAGACTCCTCGCAATGCGAATTGAAGTTGAGATACAGTGTGTCGTTCGCAGGTTGAGCAAGAATATTTACCGCAAAAGCAAGTATTAATGCGGTCGAGAAGGAAAGAAATACTTTCATCGCGTCACCTGTATAGGTTTAGTATGGGAAAATGTCGGTGTCTGCAAACGCAGGAAATACGCGCCATCAACCAATGGCGAATGGCGAATGACGAATGACCAAGAATGTTCACCCGCCTCAAGCTCTGCATCCAGCAATGAAGCGACTTCCTGCCCAAGCGTGTTGTAAAGTTTGAGCATGGCGTGTTCGCGTTTTGTGAGCGAAAAACGAACGGCTGTTTGGTCGGTGAGGGGGTTCGGAGCCACCACCAATAACTCGGTTTCCGCGTGATTATCGGTCACGCCCGTCATTCCTTGCGTTGTGAAGTTCCGTGTTTCCGACCACTCGCTCGCGCCCACGTTGTTTTTTGAGCGGACGCGCCAGTAATAGGACGTTCCGGCGGCAAGACCGCTTAGTTGCTTGCTTGTGGCGTTTGCCGAAATGAGCGAATCCCGCACAAGTGTTGTGGTAAAGCCGGAATTAGCGGAAACTTGCACGTCGTAAATGGCGGCGCTGGCGGTGGTTGCCCATTGTACGGTGGTTGCAAGTGGCTGACTTACAGCTTTGTCGGCAGGTTGAGTTAATGCCGGAGGTTTGGGCGTACTTGTCAAATCCAAAAACCACTGCGCCGCTGATGCTTGATAGCCGGTGTTTGTGCGGTATCCGGCGTGCAATCCGTTGGGGTCGCTAATCCGCCGGACGGTCTGAGCGCCATTTGCCTTCATCAAACTATCGGCGTAGCTGATTTGGTCGCACATCGTCGTTCCCCATTCTTCATCCTTCAAACCGCAATAATAAAAAAAACTCGTGCCGGAAAACGGCATCCCAACAAGCGGTATTCCGCCATAGCGTTTTTGAAGAATTTCACCCAAAGGCGGTTTGGGAGTACCGGGCGGTGGCGGGATGCCGCCCGAACACGAGATGGAGAGTGCGAAATAGTTGGTTTTGCGGTAACGGTCGTAAAACATGATGACGTAACTCGCTGCCGAACCGCGACTAAAACCTGTGTACCCAACGCGGCTCAAATCTGCACTGTACTTGGCTTTTACGTGTTTTAGCGTCGTATCAATGAGGTGATAGATTGTTGCCTCGTCCAAATACGAACCATCTGCTGATGCTGTTGCGCCCTGCAACCACCACTGTATGCCGACGACGGCGTAATTATTCGCCAGTGCGTTTGCAAATTCATCATTCATAGCGGCGTAGGCAGAACCTTTTGTGCCATGAATCGTAACCATAACCCGCTTGACGGCTTGCGCGGCGTAATTCGGCGGAACCCACACCGTTGCAAAACTTGTGTCTGCGGGAAAGTTAATCACCTTAGCACCCGCTTGTATGCAGGCTTGGTAGGCGGCAACATGTCCGCTAACTTTGTAGATGTTCAAATAATCCGTCGTGGTTTCGGGTAAAATCTGCGCCGAAAGCCGACTGTAAGCCAGCAATACTAAGGCACAGATAACAAAAAAAGAGCGCGATTTCATTGGAACACCTCTACGGGTTTGGTTGTAGGAATTTGATGTATGGGGTGAGAACGCCTCACAAGAGCGTCGAAATTTTTTGTATATTTGTGAATGCTTGAAATCAAGCCATGCAGTAATCAAGCCATGTCGAACGCAGCATAACCAACGCAACATAATCACTACTATGCAAAAGAAGAAACACAACTCTACATCCTTTGAACGCTGGTCTATTGACGCAGTGCGGAATAGCCTTGGTTTAGAGCGCATCAAAGAGCATCCAAGCCTTGAGAAATGGCTTCAAATCAAGCCTATTTTAACCACCGAAGACGAGCGCATTATCAAACATCACCAAAGCAACCTCTTGGAACACATTGAACGCTGGAACGAACAGGAATTGCAAGTGTTTTTTATCGCACACATTCTCGCGTTGGTGAACTTTGAAAGTGAAAGTGCCGAATACCGCCCGTTTATGCAGCGCTCCTTGACCGCAACCATCGGTGACATCAGGCTTACGGGGCGTGTGGATTTTATGGTCGCCACAGGCTACGGCGAACCGCGCCAGCCCTACTTTTTCCTTCATGAATACAAAAAAGAACGCGGCATTGACAACGACCCTTTGGCGCAACTCCTTGCTTCGATGGTTGCCGCTCAAAGTCTGAACGATAGTCCCAAGCTGCTCTACGGCTGCTACGTGCTGGGACGCAACTGGTTTTTCGTGGTTTTGGAAGGCAAAACCTATTCCGTCAGCAATGCCTTTGTTGCTAGTGATGACCACCTTTTTAATATCGTTGCAATTTTGCGGGAGGCAGCCGAAATTATCCGCAAAACGGTGGAAGCAAAGATAAAAAGAGACCGTAAAGCCGCTTAAATCTTCGTACTCAAAACCCTACGGGTTAAGTAACACCGCCGCCGCCACAAAAGGGATACTTGTTCCATCGCTGATATTGCTGTACTGCACCTGAAATTCCATATCGCCCGTCGGCGCGAAAAAATGGTAATCGTCTAATTTACTTTCTTGCAATTCCGTCAGCGCCGTGCCGTCGGGAAAAAGATACACCATGTCGCGCGACTTTTCCACTCCTTCCCAATCTTCAAACTGTACCACGCCGCTCGTGCCTTCGGCGTACATCACGCGCATTGGCTTCGTGTCACGCTGCGGATTCATCGTCTGTCCTTTGAGAACTTGATTGTAGTTGAAGTAAAATTTATAGCGTGACCCGCCCAGATGCACGACGCACGGCGCTTGTACGCCATCGAAAAATTTTGGACACGAGCCGTTGTATTGCAGCTTCCATGCTGAGCCGTCCCACAAGGCGTAGCCTGTGGTAAATGAGTATTTATTGCCACAATCCGCCGTTTTTGCAACGTCAAACGTGGGTGTCATAAACGTCCCGGCAGCCCCGTTCCACAGCCAGCTATCAAGCGTTGGGTAGCCGATTTTGAATTGCCGAATATCGCTAATGTTTGGATTGGTATTGGTTGCATCCGTTCCAACGCTTAACGCAGTCGTATAGTCACAACCGCCGCCAATTTTGAAATCATCGGTCGTCTTGCAAAGCGTGGATGTGCCTGCGTTGTAATCAATTCCCGTCAGCCCGTCTTTGCTGTCTATGAAATGAATACGAGTGCGATTATCAGCGGTCTGCGCTTCAAAATACATGCGTACCTTGCCTTGATACGGAACGGCTTGTGCTTGCCCGATATAGCGGAAAGCCCTTGTTCCTGCAACGGTCGAATCATACCCCGAATACGTCAGCCCATACCCCGTAAGCCCAGTGAATGTTATTGCCGAAGCAATATCGCCCGTTCGCGGGACGGCATTGGAAAGCGCAGATTTTGTACCCTTTTCACCAAATGCCAACGGATTGTAATAATACCGAATGCGACCCTTTAAGGAATCATGCGGTGCCCACGAACCATAGACAAACGCATAATTGAGCGTATTGCCGTCAGCAACGACTTTTTTTAATCCAGCGACAGTATTGCCCGTTCCCTGTAATTGCCAGTACTCCTGGGATGTGGAGCCGCTGGACGTGGCTCCGCACACGGCAGCCGTTTTGCAACCGTCGTCGGTGCAGGCTTTGATGCTGACTTTATAGTTCGTTCCCGATTTTAAGCCCTTGAGTGTATCACTCGTTTTTGAGCTTGCCAACGTTATCACGACGCTTGTGTTTTTTACGCTCTCGGTTGCTGTGATTTCATACTTGCTCACCGCAAACGCTGGTGCTTTCCACGAAACAACCAGTTTCGACGATGAGGAAAACGAACTCGTGCCAACGGTCTGCGTTTTAACGTTGTTTACCGCAAGCGCCGGATTCCACGCCGAAAGCAAGGTTGTGTCGGAGTAAAATGTCGGGCAGCCCGTCGCTTCTTGCACTGCAGCGCGGTAATATGTGTTCGCGCCCATCACGGCTCGGAGCGTGGCGGCGTTTGCACCCGCAATGTCTGTCCATGATGTCAGGTTTGAAGCCTGTTGCCATTTGACCGTACCCTTGTAGCTGCCAAGCGTGATAACAACCGTGTCGCCAGTACAGACGGCTTGCGTTCGGATTTGTGACCGTAGCGAACACACTGCAAGCAATCCAACGAGGACACAACCAAAAAATCTACCATATACGTTTGCATTCATTGTATTTCTGCCTTTCATTCAATGATGAGCGATTGCGAAAAGACCGCACCGTTGCTGGTTTCAATCGTTACGATATATGCCCCTCGTGCGAAGGATCTCGTGTTGATACTCTTAGAGAGTTTTCCGTTCGTAATGCGTTCCACGAAGTGCCGAACACGTTCTCCCCGCAGATTGACAACAGATACCGTACATTCTTGCGTGTCGGTCACGTTCGTGAGTTCGAGCGTAACGTGTTCTGCCGATGGATTCGGGAATACCGTAAAAGTAGCTTCCTTACTCGCTTTTTGGACGGATGTGGAGGCACATTGCGTCTGCTTGACAGATACCGAAAGGTTGACCGCCGTTTGCGCTTGGGCGGCTATGCCCCAGAGCAGGAACAGAGCGGCTATTGAGAAGCTTCCGTTTAATAGATACGGTCTCATATTTCCTCCTGTGATTTGAATGTGACGAATTTTTACTGTTTATTACCGCCCAATTTGCACGAGTAGCGACCGCGTTTCCACGCCTGATTGCACACGCAGAAAATATGTGCCTTGTGGAAAGCCTCTGACATCCACACTTTTGGTAAATGTCCCAACGGTCTGCCCGCAATCAAGCATAAAAACTTGTTCGCCAAGCAGATTCACAAACCAGAGGCGAAGCGGTGCGGAGAACGAACATTCACCGGAGACTGTAAGAATGCCATTTGCAGGGTTGGGGTACGCTGTAAGGCTCTTCAATGGCTGTTCTTCCGCGACGGACATTGCGGTTGCCGCGTTTTCGATGATAATGGGGTTGCTGCTAAGGGGTAGTTTAATAGCGCTGGCGTTCAGCGTGTCGGTGTTGCCGTACATATCGGTTACTACCTTGCGTCCACTTATGTCGGAAGGCAACGCAGTGAGTCCCCATGCTACATCGGTGGCAATACCTTTTTTGTACAACCGGATATGCCCCGATGGCAGAGAAAGATTCCCGCTTGTGGAAAAGGAGATTTGACGTGCCGAATCACTATCGCGGAATTTGTATTCGTACAACCGCAACGTGTGGTACAGCAGCATCGCCTTGTTGCCGCCCGCTCCCGTAAGGATGAGTGCTGCGTTCCAACCACCCTCCCCGCCCGAAAAATCATAAAAAAATGTGGTCAGGTTGTTTGCCTTCCCCCAGATATAAAATTTTGTTTGAATTGCCGTGTATTCTTCTTCGGTGCGGTTGGGAAGCGTTACCGTTTTCCCTCCATCAGTGATGGTTGGCGTACCTGAATAGAAGCCCCATTCAGTCATCCAAATCGGCATTTTGAGTGCATATTGACTGATTTTGTTCTGGAATGCACCCACGTACCGATAAAAGTTTTTGCTCCAATCCCAGTTGCTCGAGGCGATGCTTTTACCAACGTTGTCGTGAACATTCGCTATATCAATATGTCGCAACTTCGGCGCAAGCGTATCGAAGACGCTGTTCCAAAAACTCGGCTCCACAAACTCAATGGAACCACCGTTTAATACTTGGCACGTGGCGCAAGCAGCTTTCACGGCGCGGTAGGTAATGGAGTGGTCGCGGGCGTAGGGTCCGGGAAACGCCTGTTTGCCGTCACCATAGCCTCCACACATCCCGTCAGGCTCGTTGGAAAACTCCCAGTATGTGATGGGTACTTTTAAGCCGGGCATATCATCTATGCCGTCGCCGTCGTAGCGCTCTACGAGCTTTTGCACGAATGTGTAAAAAGCGGCAGTGTCACACACGGGACCGGTTTTGCCCTGATTGATAAAGAAGTAATCCGCACCATTGTCGCTCCCGAAAAGATTGCTACAACGGGCTGTCTGGTCAGCATTACACGAACTTGCCCAGTCGCTGAACGGCACGATGGTTCCCACGAACGGAACGCTATATTCGCCGCCAATTTTGATAAGCGAATCCAAAAGTGTGAAATTATATGTGCCTTTCACGGGTTCTATTACCCCCCACGAAAACAAGGCAGGGTCTCGCACGGCAATCACACCGAGTTTTCGCATGAGCACAATGCGCTGGAGTATTTTATTACGAATACTTTGCAAATCCGTTTGGTACAGCGAACTCGCGTAATAGGCGGTCATGCCGTTTTTATCCGCGTATTTCCGCGAAGTATCAGCAATCAGTGCTTGCGCCGAAAGCCCGGAGAGCGCTCCAATACCACCTTTGCCGGTGGGTAATGCAATATTTTTGACCCACGCAGCAACTTTAGCCGCAGTTTCGGTGTTGCCAAGCGTCGTATCGGGCGGTGGCGGCTGCATCTGTGCCGATGAAGTGGCGTACAAGGCAATTATTGCTATAAGAAGCAATATGGCAAATGCAGGGATAGTGCGACATTGGCGGATGAGGTTTGTGAGAACCATCATATTAACTCCCTCGTAATGATGTGATGGAAAAATGGAGAATTGGCAGCGACAAAAGGACGTTACAACCCAGAACTGATACGCTGTCCAGCCTGAAACTTCAAAAGTGCATCGGAGCGTGTGTGGACGTGCAATTTTTGATAGATGCGGCGGATATAGGTTTGAATGGTTGTGATGCTAACATCTAACGCCGAAGCGATTTCTTTATACAAGTACCCCTGTGAAAGCAGCGCCAATACTTCATATTCGCGTTTAGAAAGCTCTTCTAAGGTTCCGTCGGAGGCATGGATGGCAGGCGGCAGTGCGGCGGGTGATGATTGCGAGGATGCTGGCGATTGCGAAAAACTGCGAATCACGCGGCGGGCAATTTGGTTGGACATAGGCGCACCACCTTCGTAGAGTTCACGGATGGCGGCAAGAAGCTGTTCTGGAGGTGTGGATTTGAGCAAATAGCCCGATGCTCCAGCGGCAAGCGAATCAAAAATAGCATCATCATAGTTAAAAATGGTGAGCATCATCATCGGAAATTCGCCAAAGCGTGTATATAAGCGACGTACAGCCTCAATACCAGAGATGCCCGGAAGCTCAATATCCATCAACACAACGTCGGGCTTGTATTCTTCTGTCCATGCCGCAAGAGCGTCTTCGGCGGTGGAATATGCTCCGAAACACGAGAACCCATCAGATGTTTCTAACACGTGCTGAACGCCCAAACGGTAGGTTTCAGTATCTTCAACAACGGCAACAGAAATCATGCTATGTTCCCCAATGAATGTGAATATCGTGGATGTAATCTACGGAAGGCGGGGATGCTGTGAAATCCTATATTCATAGGACAGTTGCTGAGGACTTACGCGGCGGGTAACTCCAGAACAAAGGTTGCACCGCTCCGAGAAGCATTTTGGGAACCATTTTCAGAGGAGTTTTGTGGACTCGGTTCATACCAAACACGCCCATTCATAGCTTCGGCAAGTCGTTTAACAATAGAAAGCCCCAAACCAGAGGAATGCTCCTTTGCCGTGGGGCGTGCTGTAAGCTGTTGAAAGCGCTCAAAAAGGAGTGCTTGTTCATTCGCGGTGATGCCTTGACCCTCATCGCTAATGGCAAGGCGCACTGTATTTGCACTCGCTTCCGAGCAGATTCGTAAGTAAACGCTGCTGCTTGGAGGCGAGAATTTAAGAGCGTTGGAGAGTAGGTTGTCAATAATCTGCCGTGTGGCATCGCGGTCGGAGTAAGCAAGGCGCGGAATGGCGGGAAATTCCGTGTGGAGAGCAATCTGCTTGGCTTGGGCGGCATCACAATAATGTTCAATCACGCTGTGGGTGAGGGCAACAAGGTCAAACGGAGCAGGCTCTATCTGGCGTTTGCCGGATTCGATAGCATTCAAATCAAGTAACCGTGATATGAGGCTTATCATCGTTTCGGCACTTTCTTGCACACGGTGGATGGCGGCTCGTTCTTTGTCAGTCAGGGTGCTGTTTTGCCTTAGAAGGTGCATCTGAAGCGCGATTCCGGCAATCGGATTTTTGAGGTCATGTGCGGCAATTCCCAAAAATTCATCTTTTTCATTATTGACGTGCCGTAATTGTTCGTTTGCGGCGGCAAGCTCCGTGTTTTTGCGTCGCACAATTTCTGCCTCGCGTTCGCGTTGTTCCGTACGCAGGCGTTGGCGTTGTTTACGTTCACGGAACCGCACAACTACGAACACCACCGCAACAAGCACCGACAAATAGGTAATATATGCCCACCACGTGCGCCACCATGGTGGACGAACAATCACGCGGAGCGCAGCTCCTTGCTCGTTCCAAAGGTCGTCGTTGTTCGAGGCTTTCACGCGAAAGGTATATTCACCATCATTCAAGTTTGTGTAACTCGCAAAATGCTGTGCGCCGCTATAAATCCAATCGGCATCGAATCCTTCAAGTTTATAGGCGTAATGATTGTTTGCAGGTGCGGCAAAATCAAGTGCTGCGAACTCGAAGGAAATCACGTAATCCCGATGTGTGAGTTCCAGAACGTCGAGCATGGCGATATTGCCCTTCAACGCTGCTTCCTCGTTAAATTTTTTGAAGGAAGTCAGCACAACAGGCGGTACGTGCTGGTTGCGCCGGATGCTATCGGGATGAAACAAATTAAAGCCACTCATCCCGCCGAACATAAACTCTCCTGAACGCAGCTTGCAGCAGGAGCGCGGCATAAAACGCAAGCCTTGAATGCCATCGCTTGGTTGATAGCGCTCGACGGTTTTTGTGGTGGGGTTAAATTTCGCCAGTCCACGCTCTGTACTCAGCCAGAGATTGCCGTTTTTGTCTTCCAGAATGCCCGCAATAACGTTGTTTGGCAGCCCGTCGGCAGTAGTAAAATGCGTAAAATCGTCCGTTGCCGGATCGTACCGATTCAAACCATTCATCGTGCCAACCCATAAAGCACCAGACTTCGAGCGGTAGAGCATTGTGAGCGTATCACTCGTTAGGCTGCGCGGGTTTTGCGGGTTGCGGCGATACCGAATGCAGCGCCCCGTCTGCTTCTCAAGCCTATTTAACCCATTGCCGTTTGTCCCCGCCCAAAGAAAAGCATTTGATGAGTCTTCACACAGCGCTACGACTTCGTTTCCGCTTAGGCTTTGCGGGTTGTTCGGGTTATGTCGGAAGCTCGTAAATGTTGGATAGTTGGTGTAAGGGTTCATCCGGTTTACGCCGCCAAGCATGGTTCCAATCCAAACGATGCCTTCGCGGTCGGTGAGCATCGTTCGCGCGAAGTCGTGGCTTATGCTTGTACTATCGTTATCATTATGCTGGTAAAGCGTCCAACGGTTGCGCTTGTGGTCAAAACGATTGACCCCCTGCCGAGTGCCAACCCATAAAACACCTGTTGTATCCTCGCAGAATGCCCAAATGGAGTTATGCGTGAGGCTATTTGGATTTTTCGGGTCATTGGTGAAGATGGTGCATTCACCTGTTTTGCGGTCAAAAAGGTTCAATCCACCGCCCCACGTGCCAACCCAGAGGTTGCCTGAGCGATCTTCGTGGACAATTTGCACGTTGTCATGGCTAAGGCTGCGCGGTTTGTCGGGATGATTTTCGTAATGCTGGAATCGCGTAGTAAACGGGCTATAGCGACTCACACCGTCGTCCGTGCCGACCCAAAGGTTGCCCTCGCGGTCTTCGTAAAGCGACCACACGTGATTATGAGCGACACTGGATTGGTCGTTGGGATAATGCTGAAATTGTGTAAACTTTCCCGTTGCCTTATCAAAGCGCAGCAGCCCGCCACGAGTACCGCACCAGAACGAGCCTGAGCGGTCTTCGAGCATAGTCAAGATGATGTTCTGGCTAAGGCTATTTGGGTGTTCAGGATGCGCCACAAATCGTTGCCACGACTGTGTTGCAGGCTCGAATTTATGTAATCCTCCGCCCCACGTACCCGCCCAGACAGTGCCGGAGCGGTCACAGCGAATCCGCCATACATTTGCGGCAGCAAGGCTTTGGGGCTGATGAGGTTCTGGCAGAAAGCGCGTCATTGCTCCCGTTGCCTTGTTTTCCTTGCTTAAACGATTCACCCCCCTTTGTGTACCTATCCAAATATTGCCGCTTTGGTCTTCGGTAATCGTCCAAACATCATTATTACTCAAGCTGCTGGGGTTATTTACATCGAACATAAAGCGTTGAAACACTCCTGTGCGAGGATTAAACCTGTTGACACCGCCGCCGCGTGTGCCTATCCAAAAATCGCCACGCGCGTCCTCAAAAATGACCGTCACGAAGTTGTGGCTTAGGCTTTGAGGGTTTGAGGCATTGGGAGAATACGTTGTGAAGCGGTTTGTACGCGGGTCGTATTTCGAGAGTCCGCCATGCGAGCCAACCCAAAGCGTTCCCGAACGGTCAACGTGGAGCGCTCGCACGAAATTATGCGGCAGCGTAGTGGTATCCTGCGGGTTGTGCAAAAATACCTTGCATGTATAGCCATCAAATCGGTTTAAGCCCTCTTCGGTAGCAAACCACATAAATCCTTGTGTGTCTTGGATGATAGCATTCACACGGCTTTGCGACAAGCCGTGTTCTATGCCCACGTGGTCAAAGCGCATATGTGTTTGTGGCTCTTGAGCAGATGCAAACTGCGGAACCCATGGTACAGAAAGCAAGAACCACCATACAGCCTGCACAAGCCGCTGCACAAAACATCCGCCGAGATAGCGCACACGAAACGGACTATTCATAGTGGTACGATACAATATGACGACTGGTCAACAGTTGTTCTCTCAATGAATGTAAATTCATTGGGAAATATACGGAATCTCTGCGTTGCAACAAGCGTTGTCTATGGTGATTCTGGGTTTTCTTTAGGAAGGATTTTTAGCGGCGTTGATGTATCAATATTAGGCGCAATCGAAAATGATGTGTTGGATTACGTCGTTGCTCACGCATCCCCGCGTAGCTTACGGATACGGGCGCGGGCTTCTTGCAAATACGTTGAACGAGGATATTTGACCAAAATCTGGCTGTAGGTTTGAATTGCATCATCCTTGCGTCCTTGTTCCGCAAGGCATTCTGCGGTGTACAGAAGTGCTTGGTCGCCATAGCCACTTTCTGGGTATTTCGTGATAAGTTGCAAGAACAGTTGTTGTGCCGCTTCGCAACGTTTGCGCGAACGTTCGATTTTTCCCGCTTTTAGGAGCGAAAGCTCCGCAAGTGGTGCAGGTTGGGCGTTAGCGGCAATGCCTGCGGCAACGGTTTTGTATTTTTCGATAGCAACGTCCGGCTGTTTTTGACGCATGAGCAAATCTGCAGCCGCAAAGGTGCAAAGGGCAGCTTTGCCGATGGGCGATTGCTGGAAATCGAGGATGGATAGCATTTCTAACGCATCGTTGGCAATATCGGCGTTTGTGTTGACGGCGAGTTTGCCAAAATGCGCTTGTGCGGAATCTAATGCACACCGAAAATATTCTAATTCTGCAAGGTGGAACAGGGCTTCATCTCGTTCGTTCGGCTGTTGCGGGAACATCTGTGCTGTGCGTTTGAAGGTTTCTTCCGCTTTATCTAACTGTTGCAGTGCAACGTATGTATTGCCCAGCTCCACTGCGCCTTGCGCGGCTATCGGATAGTTCCGGTATCGTTCCATCAATACTGTAAAATCCGCAATAGCTTTTTGCGGATTGTTCGCTTGCTCTAAGGTCAAGACTGCTATGCGATACTGCGCCTCAGCCGCTTGGGGGGATTGCGGGTAATCGCTCACAATTTGCGCGTAGCGCTCCAACGTATTTTTAAGCTCTATTTGCGTGAAGGAATTTGTTTCTGCCAAACGGCTTTCAGCCGTGCGTGCGTAGCCCAGAAGGGCGCTCATGGCAAACGGGTTTTTTTTGCCTTTGCTGATAATCACGTCATACCCCTTCAGTGCCGCAGCGTAGGATTTTTCACGCCGCGCGAGGTCTGCAAACTGGAGTAATTCTCGCCCTTGAGCATTCAGCAGATTATCTATCCGCGTTATCACGTCAAATGCAGCATCGTAGTTTTTTGTGTCACGTAAAAACTGGCTATAAACGCGCTGCATCATCACGCTATTTGGCTCCGCATAAGCAGCTTTTTCCAATACGGCGCGGGTTTGGGCGGTGCCTTTTTCGTTCACCAAATACGCCGAAATCCGCCCAACGGCTGCGTTGTAATTACCTTGTGTTTTGAGCAATGTCAAAACTTCTTGCGCTCCAGCGGTATAATTGCCAACTGCGCCGTAAAGCTGGCTTAGGTCATCGCAAAAGGCAGCGGGAAGATTTAACTCCGAACGAGCTTTCAACAGCGTTGCGATTGCTCCATCGAAGGCGCGATTTCTAACTTGTGCGGCGGCGACCTTAAAATACGTGCTGTCACGTTTGGGTGCAGCGGCAAGCCCGCGTTGCCATGCTTCGTCTGCTTGTGTGGTTTTGCCAGAGCGCCAAAGTAGTTCACCCTTTAGCGCGTAAAGTTCCACAAGCCGCGTGTCGGCAAGTCGCATATCGGAAAGCCGCGTGTCGGCTTGTCTGAATTGTAATTGTTCCGCCACAAGCGGCAACAGCGCACTAAAACTGTTCAGCACCATGAGCGTCCGTACAACGCCGTCAAAATACTCAGCGTTTTGTTTGTTAGTGGCGTACAACTCTTGGTAGATGCGGGCTGCATTCGGAGCATCGTTTCCTTGTTCGTACGCTTGTGCCATACGAAATTTGCGCTGCTCGGTCTCGGGCTGGGCAAATGCTACGGTTGTACACGCAAGTAGAAACGCGGTAATCGTGGTGAATATTTTTGAAGAATACATAGAACGTAGAATGAATCAGGGTTTGGTGAAATGAATGACTACTTTTTAGGTGGAACTGTTTAGCTTGCAAGAAATTGTAGCGCAGAGTTACCAAGGGCGCAGAGTTTGGATTTGTTGCACAACACTGCTCCGTGCTTTGTCTCAGCGCTCTCGGCGGCTCTGCGCTCAATGCCCCTCTTTAATGACCGAACCAGATATTTTTACACAAACTTTCCATTATCTCGTTCGCGCAGCGCTGAAACTGCCTTACGAACGTCTTGTACACGGTCTTTGGGGCAGACTAGAATGCCGTCGGGTGTGGCGACAATCACAAGATTTTCAACGCCAATTGCTGCTACAGAGACGGATTGACTACCTGCACTATTGAGAACAATACAATTTTTGGCATCCAACAGTACCGAATCGCCAACGTTAATATTACCCGCTGCATCGGCTTCATACACGCGCTCCAGCGCATCCCACGAACCAACGTCATCCCAACCGAAATCTACACAGACACACGCGACGTTTTTGGCGCGTTCCATTAAGCCGTAATCTATCGAAATATCCGGTAAATGCTCGAATGTGTCTATCGTGCGGGGCGGTGCGCCGTCGTAGGCAGTCGTGGTAGCACCCGCCAGCGCCTCGCGTAAATCCGTTATCCGCACGCCAACTTCCGGCAAATGGTCTTGCAGCCCCGTTATCACAGCATCTGCACGCCAAAAAAACATCCCGCTATTCCAAAAAAAGTTTCCGCGCTCAATAAAATCCTGGGCGGTCTCCGCATTCGGCTTTTCGCGGAACCCTTTCACGAGCAATGGTTTTAAGCCGTTCTGTTTGCCCGCAACTTCGATGTAGCCGTAGCCCGTGGCAGGGCGCGTGGGTGTTACGCCAAACGTCACGAGCGAACCACTTTGTTCGGCGTGGTTGAGAGCGGCATCTACGCTGGCGCGGAACACATCTGGTTTTTCGATGAAATGGTCGGCAGTCAACACCGCAATCGAAATTTCGCTCGGCAAAAGTGGCGCATAACGCTCTGCCACAAATGCCGCACCCAGCGCTATGCACGGTGCAGTATTGCGTTTGAGTGGTTCGGCGATGATGTTTTCTGGTGGAATATTATACGAACCATTGCCCGCCAAAGATTCACGTATTGCTGATTGCAGAACGTGGCTGGTAACAATGAAAATATGCTCTGGCGCTATGAGCGGCGCAATGCGTTCAATCGCCTCGTCGAGCATGGTTTTGTCAGGCGAGGTGAGTTTGAGTAATTGTTTTGGGCGTTTTTGACGGGATAGGGGCCAGAAGCGTTCGCCAGAGCCACCTGCCATGATTAAAGCTGTTCGTTGCATAAATGATTTACTATATTACCGTATTGAAATGGTGGATGGAGGTAGAAAATTTGTTGGCATTACCGCCCAAAATCCCACCCCTCGCCTTCGCGGAGCGCCACAAAGCGCGTGGAATCTATCCCAGCCGTTTTAAGCGCGGCGTGGAGCGCTGTTACGGGTTCGCGCTCGCCGTCGTCGGCAAGGGGAAATGTGCCATAGTGCATTGCAATACTTAAAGGTGCGCCGATGTCCTGAAACACTTGCACCGCCTCGCGTGGCGAGATATGTACGGGCGACATAAACCATTCCGGTCGGAATGCGCCAATCGGAATCATTGCCACACGGAACGCACCGAATTTCTCCCGAATCTGCTTAAAATGCACATTGTAGCCCGAATCTCCCACAAAGTAAATATTGCCCGACGTGGCAGATGCCACCACAAACCCGCACCAAAGCGTTGCATTGCGGTCGCTAAAGCCGCGCCCCGAAAAATGTTGCGCCGGAACGCAGTGCAGTTTTACGTCGTCCACAAGCCGACACGATTGCCACCAATCCAATTCCCCTGCAATCGGTATTCCTTCTTGCTCCAAAAGCAATCCAACGCCGAGCGTCGTGAATATACGTGGTTTGTGCGCCGCAACGAGTGTTTTGAGCGTTGCTACGTCCAAATGGTCGTAATGGTTGTGGCTCAGAAGAATCACATCTATCGGCGGAAGGTCTTCCAAGCGAATCCCCGCCGGACGCGCCCGCTTCGGTCCCATAAAGCCGAACGGACTCACACGCTCCGACCACACGGGGTCGGTGAGGATGTTCAAGCCATCCGTCTGGATAAGCATCGTTGCGTGGTTGATAAACGTGATTCGCACCTTCCCAACGTTAATGCCGTCTCCAACGCGATTTGGTGGTGGTGTTCCGAAGGGCGCATCTGTTCTCGTGTTCCAGTCCTCGATTGACCACTCGCCTTGGTCGCGGTTGGTCACCCATTTTAGCAAACCTATTAAACTTGATTGCACCTTGTCACGATTAAAAAATGTTGTGCCGTTAAAGTGGTCACTTACTTGTCCTTTGTAGCGCGGTGCGGCAATAAGGAATCGTTCTATAAAGAGTACCGCTATTATCAGGACGATAAAGGCCAGAAGTATTCCAACAGTCCAAAACAGCATAAAGTGCGGTTGTTTGATGAAAGAGAATCTGGGTTTAGAAACAATGTCATTAAGTTAAGCCCCTCACCCAAACCCTCTCCCAGAGGTAGAGGGCTTCAAATCTCCCTTCTTCTCCCTTTGGGAGAAGGTCGGGATGAGGGAGATTCCTTAACTTAATGCCATTGAGATTTAGAAAGCGTTCAAACCGCCGTCCACCACTTGTGTGTGACCGATAATGTAGCTTGCGTCGTCGGAGCAAAGGAACAAAATTGCTCCGGCTATATCCTCTGGCTGTCCGAGCCGTTTGGCGGGAATCGCAGCAAACGCACGCTCCGTAATTTCTTTGTTGACGTTCGTTTCTGTTTCAAGCATCGGTGTTTGAGTGAATCCCGGACACACAGCATTGATGCGGATTCCCTTGCGAGCATATTCCAGCGCGGCGGTTTTTGTCATGCCCACAACGGCGAATTTGCTCGCCGAGTACCCAACGTGAAACGGAAAGCCGTTCAAACCCGCTATGGAAGCCGTGTTCACGATAGCGCCCTGTTGTTTGTTGGTAAGGAAATATTGCAATTCCGCCTTCATGCTATAGAACACACCCATCACGTTCACGTCCATCACCGCACGGAATGTAGCATCGTCGTAGTCGTGTGTAGCTTTGTCGCGCCCGCCTTCTATTCCGGCATTGTTAATGCCAAAATGTAGCCCACCAAAATGCTCAACGGTACGACTAACCATCATTGCCACGTCCTGCGGATTTGCGACGTTCGTTTTGATAAACAGCGCTTTCGCGCCTATTTCTTGCACAAGGCGGACTGTCTCTTGTGCAGCGTCTTCGGCGATATCAGCAATAGCTACGGATGCGCCTTCGCGAGCAAACGCAAGCGCCGTAGCACGTCCGATGCCCGTGCTGCCGCCCGTAATGAGGGCGATTTTTTCAATAAAACGATTCATGGATTTGTATAGTTTTGGGTATTGATAATTGAGGAATTGAGTGCCTAATCCTTTTGGGGAAAAATGAGCGCAGAGGCTAAGAGTGCGCGGAGTTTAGACACCAAGTTCAACCTTCTTCTTTTTCTATGATGTAGATTCTCTGCGCTTTCTGCGCCTCGTCGGTCAATTCTGTCAGGAATTACATTGAGGATTAAAAGACGCAGCGTCGCCGAAGAGCGTGTTCGAGTTCCACCATAAAAAGAGAGCGCGGAATCTCTACCGCGCCCAATCGTTCCATATGGGGATTGATGTATTGCGAATCCAAAAGCGTGAATCCGCGCTGTTTAAGACGTTCCGTGAGTGCGACAAACGCTACTTTCGAGGAGTCCGTCATTGTCGAAAACATAGATTCGCCAAAAAATGCACCGCCGATACTCACGCCGTACAAGCCACCTACTAAGCGCTCTTCGTGCCAGCATTCCACCGAATGCGCGTAACCCTGAAAGTGCAGACGCGAATACACGTCCACGATGTCGTCCGAAATCCATGTTTCTTCGCGGTTCCCGCAGCAGCGAATAACGTGTGCGAATGCCGTGTCAAATCGGATGTCATATATTTCCTTCGCAATAGTCTTCCGCAACGAGCGCGAAACCTGCACCGCGTCGAGCGGGACAATCGCTCGTGGGTCGGGGCAATGCCAATACAACTCACCATCCGGTTCCGCCATTGGGAAATAGCCCTGCTGATACGCAACCAGCACCAATTCTGGCGTTAAGATGTTCATACCTTTTTCAATTGACAAGTGTCAATTTACCGCAGTGCCATTGCGAAATCAATAAATTCGCGTGGTATATCTTCGTGGCTGGAGAAGTCGTCGTTGGCAGCCTCGTCGAGTTTCATCGGCGCGGGTGAATGACCTGTGTAGAACGACGTGTAGAAGCCGCTTTCGCAACCTGCAAAAGCATCGGTAACCATACGGTAGCCGAGCCAGCTTGCCCGCAAAATGTCAATCACCGACGTTCTGCCGCCACGCTGGAAATAACCCATGTCCACCGAACGAATCTCGCGGTGAATACTGCGGCGTTGGAAGATGTCTTCGAGCGTGTTTTTCATCTCGTCGAGCGATTTTGGATACCCTTCGCTCACGATGATGCGGGTGTCTTTGTCGCGCTCGGCTATAATGGTTGCGAGGTTCTCAAAATCTACGTCTTCCGTAGGCAGTATCACGTATTCTGCACCGGAGGCAATGCCCGCGTACAGCGACAGATAGCCGCTTTTGCGCCCCATCGAACGGATTAAATACACACGGCGGTGCGAACTTGCCGTGTCGCGTATCCATTCCAGCATGTCCAAACTCTTGTCAATCGCACTAAAAAAGCCGACCGATGAGCCAAAGTTATTACATACATCGTTATCAATGGAGCCGGGCGCAACGAGGATTTTTGTCCGAAGGTTTTCACGAACGATGATGTTATTCAGCACGTTTGATGCCTTCAAACTGCCATTGCCACCGCAAACGAACAGGTAATGAAAGCCGTTGTCGTGCAGGTTGCGGGCGAGTGTGTCTTGCAAATCGGTATCCCAGACGAGTTCGGGAACACGGGTCGTACCCAAAATCGTGCCGCCACGACTTGTCAAGCCAGCCATATCGAGTTTGCTAAGGCGGCGGTATGAATTGTCAATTAAGCCTTTCCACCCGTCCACCACGCCCCACACGGAGGTTTGCGGACGAATATTGAGGGCGCTTCGCACAACGGCGCGGATAAACGAATTCATACCGGGGCAATCGCCTCCGCCAGTCAGGATGCCAAATTTCATAATAGTCCGTAGTTGTAAACAAACAACAGTTAAACTTCAAAGATAGGATTTTCAAGCACGTGTGCAAGTTTTTTTGCCGAAGTATGCGCTGATGGCGAGTACTGATGCGTCTGCCGTTATTTTTTTGCCGCCGGAAACAAAAACCGCAGCATCGGCTCTACACGCGCCGCCCATGATGCTTCGTCGTGTCTGCCGTCGAATGCTTCCATGTATTGGAAATCATCACCAAGTTTCCAGCCTAATGTTGTAAACGTCTGGCGTAGGTTTCGTGCGCCTTCCAACGCTTCACCACCTTCGTTTGTACCCATATCAAGCCATACTTTCGCAGGGAATTTTGTTGTGCGTGCCATCATTTCGTTGAGGATATAATTGTTGTCCCACCACACCGACGGCGACACCACAAGCAATTTGCCAAAGACGGCAGGGTTTTTCATACCGAGATACAACGATATTAAGCCACCAAGCGATGAACCGCCTATCGCCGTGTTTGCAGCATCAGGAAGCACGCGGTACGTGCGGTCAATAAACGGCTTCACCTCCTCCATCAGCATTTGCCCGTAGAGATTCCCTTTGCCACCTTGATTTCTCGTGCGCCCCACACCAACAGCCGTTAGCCGTGAGGTAGGCGTATATTCGTCAATGCGCTCCTGGGGAATTGTGTACACACCAACGATTATCACCGGTTGAATCTGCCCGTTGTTAATGAGGTATTCCGCAATTTCATCCACGTGCCACTCGCTGCCGTTTGCGGTGGAATCGTCGAAAATATTTTGTCCGTCGTGCATGTACAGCACAGGATAGCGGTGGCTTGAGTCTTTTACATAGTTTGGCGGCAGATAGACTGCCAGATTCCGCGCTGGAAGATATTGCGAGCGGAATGCCTCGTGGAGCTTGATATTCCCCGTAAGCGTGTGCTGAAGCGGCGCTTTCTGGACGTTGTTGAATGCACGTTCTATCGTCAGCGAAGGCGTGGAACATACAAGGGAACTGTTGTCGCCCGATTCCCAACCATCGTTGGGATTGCTTCCCGGTCCGTCCACCTTAAATTTATATGGGATGCGACGGTCGCTGTAGATAACAGGTTTTCCGGTGAGCGTCCGTTTACGGAAAATCGTCGTCACAGAATAAATCCCCTTGCCTTCGGTATCCGTCGCTTGAAGCGTGGAAGCCCAATCGAGCGGCGGGATGCCGCCACGCACACCGACGATTTCCGTTTTTGGGTCGAACCACTTGGCAGCGATCGGCTTTCGCATGTCAATCTTAAACGTCACTGTATCAGCTACGGACGCGGCTTGGGGCTTCATTTTTTTCTGCGCCCTAAGCGCAATTGGCGCAATTACTGATGTAACCGCGTACACAAGAACAAGAACCCCGAGGAGATGCTTCATGGAAGGATGATTCATAGAGGGTTTTATGAATTGAAGTTTAGATAAAATCTCGCAACTCGCATAAAACCTCGCTCTTGTGTTTGCCCTCACCCAACCCTCTCCCAAAGGGAGAAGGCTTCAGAAGACATTGATTTTCTTTGTCTTCGCTC
>JANYIG010000284.1 GCA_025358765.1 Candidatus Kapaibacterium sp. | reverse complement strand
TGGTCCGGGTACGAATATTCTTCATGCTGCGCGGAAGGTATTGCGGGATATTCAAGAGCAGACGCAGATTGCGTAGGGTCTGTAAGGTACAGAGTCATTGAACGACTACTCTCCGTAAAAGCCTTTTATCCTTACAATTCAAGAGAAACACCATCATGAGCCAAATAAGGCATCAACCATTGCTGAAAGCCACACTTCTTTTCGTCAGTATCGTAGTTCTTTGTGTTGCCTGTTCGCAGCGTGAGTCGTCAGAGGTGGCTCCGGTGCTTACAAATTCTGGAGGGCAATCTGGTGTTTCCAGCACCCCGATTACCGACGCAGCGCTTTACGATTCTGCCCGCACTTCTGCTCAAGCACCCGTCGGATATGCGTGGTACAATTGCACGTCTGCGCTGTTGAACAGAAGCTCTTTGTCGGGACATGGTGCGCCATTTTTGCGGACGCGATACAATTCAATTGCTTCAAAACAGCTGGATTCAACAGGCAAAGTCAAGGCGAATGCTATCTTCCCTGAAGGTTCGTTAATTATCAAAGACTTGATTGTTGCCGACCGCACCACGATTTCACTGTATGCCGCAATGATTAAGAAAAAGGACGACCCCAATGCTGACCGTTTTGGCTGGGTTTGGACGGAGCTTTTTGGCAACGGCAACGTTCTTATCTCCGTGTCCGGCAAAGGGGCTGCATGTACGGGTTGCCACAGTCAATCGGGCAATATTGATTTGACACTTATGAATGTGAGCTTTCCGAAATAACGCGCTTCACTATACTCAAATTATCGGCGACGCTCAAAATTTCATATCTACTTGCAAGGTAATATGCCGCGTTGGGGCAAGGTTGCCGATAATTTCGTTGTAGTAATAATCAAGGGCATTGCGAACATTGAGCGTAAGGAGCATCGGCAGCCCCGCTATCTGCGCCATGTTTGCAATCACGCGAACATCCAGGATGTGAATCGGTACGCGGGCATCGGCATTGGTGATAATGGCGGTCAAGTCGTCAATCTGCTCAAAGCGAGACTGGAAGCGATAATCAGCTTGTATCTGGAATGCGCCAATAGGCAATATCAAACGCGAGTACCACAGCACCGTTGAGCGATATTTGAGTACTTGGTCGAGGTTCAGGTCGCGTGGATTTATTGCTGTAATAGAGGTTTCTATCCCAAGTGTTTTGCCCGGAAGCCAGCCGTTCAGCGCCACTTCCACGCCTTGAATCCGCGCCCGCGTGATGTTCACAAACTGGATTTGCGGATTGGAAGGGCTTGGCAGACGCGGTTCCACCAAATCATCGTACTCACTCCAAAACAACGCTCCATCCACGTTCCAATCCTCGCCAAACAGCTTGAACGCTTGTTTGCCTCCTATCTCGAACGACCAACTCCGTTCGTTCCGTAGCGTTGGATTAGGCTGCACGGTGAACGAGGCGTAGCGTAGCGCAGCAAAACGTTCCGCAATCGTGGGTGCTCGGAAGCCCGCACCAGCAGACGCTCGCAGTTGAGTTTCCTCCGAAAGCTGATACGAAATGCCGAATTTCGGATTCACAATAACGCCGGAACTTGCAAGATTGCTGGTTTTTTCGCCATCGAAGCGGCTGCCGAGCGTAATAGTCATGCCCGCAAGCGGTTTGTATTCACCTTGCACGTACGCCGCTACAATACGCTGCGTGATTTTGCCTACCGATGGGTCAATAATCGGACTTTCGACAATGGCGTTTAACGTTGCCGTTGCGCCGTAGGTGAACAGTAGCGTCGAATCAACGATGGAGGTGAATTGTGCTTCGCCGTTCCACGAATTTGCGGCGGAAGTGATGTTGGTGTTATTGGCTTGCGTGGGCGTTACCGTCTTAAAATCTGTTGCAAACACCCCCGCCCGCGCCGTCATAAAAAAACCGTCCGAAAAAATATGACGCACATCGAGCGCGGCAGTGGTTTTATAGGATTTGAAGCGCTCTTCGCGGTTTGTGCCGTCCGGCGGAAGCGTTGCCGCGCTGAGGCTTTTCCAATACACCCAGTTACTACGGTCTTCGGCGGCATAGTTGAACAGGAAATTTAGCGATGTATTCTGCGAGGCTTCGTAGCTGAGTTTCGCAAGCCCGTTCCATTGGGCGTTTTCGTAGTATGCTTGATGCCCTTCGCTCCGTTTGTAGCCGCCTGCTATCAATACGCCAACGTCGCCGATTTTCTGCGAATAACTTGCATCTGCACCACCCAAAAACGGCAGCGTCTCGCGCCAGCGCCATTCTTCGTAGCGCGGTTTGGTGAACGCTCCGGCAAAACCTCGGAAGCGAAACTCTGGCGTTTCGGTTGGTTGAGCGGTAATTACGTTGATGATGCCACCGAGCGCTCCTGTGCCGTACAACGCCGAACCAGCGCCCTTCACAACCTCAATCCGTTCCACATTAAACATCGGCAGAGCATCAAATTTCGCATCGCCGCCGTCACCGGACAGAAGCGGAAAGCCGTCCAAAAACACGCCTACCCGCGAGCCAAACCCAAGCGAAAAACCCGACGAGCCGCGAATATTTACTTGGTCGCGGTTCATGTTCACGCCCGGCACGTAGCGCAGTGCGTCGTCCAAGCGTGTGATGCCGCGCTGTTGCAGTTCGCGCTGCCCGACGGTTGTGATACTCACAGGAACGTCTTGAACAGCTTGTACGCGCTTTCCGGCGGACACGACTACATCATTTGTTTTGAGCAACTGGCTTTTAAGCGTGATAGTAACAAACGTTGTATCGTTTGATTGCACGGAAATCGCAATTTTGCGAGCTTCGTAGCCGATGCTCGTGGTAAGCAGCGTGTATGCACCCGCAGGAACGCCACGCAGCACAAACACGCCGTGCGGATTGGCAACGGCTCCTGTTTGCCGTGCCTCGATTTTGACGGTTGCGCCCGCAAGTGTTTCTGCGGTCTCTGCGTCTTTGATTGTTCCTTTAATAATGCCTGTTTGAGCGAACGCCGCAGAAAGCACTATCGTCAAAAACAAAGCAATAGCAAGACTTGTACGCCCAATTAGTAGATAATATTTCATAATAATGGACAAATGGAAAATACGTTAAAACGGCTGTGGTGGTAAGTTTTTAAAATCCACGATAAGATTGACTCGGTGGTCTGTCTCCGGCTTCAAATCAAGTGCGGCGGGCTGTTTGTTGTTGCCATTCATGCTGTAAATGCCCAATACACGCCAGCTTGAAGGAAGGGCGATTTTTGTGGGGTCGGTGGAAATGAGCATCACGACGGCGATGTACTCCACTCGTGCCGGAACGGGGTTTGGAATCACGATTCTGTATGACGAAGAATCCACGTATTTTGCTAATGTGCTATCAATCGTGAGTCCTTGCGGCGTGTAAAACGCCTTGCCCGATAACACTTCGAGGATAATATCGGCGGGCGGGAATTTTACGAACGCCGCCACACGAAGGCTTATCACGCTGTCTTTCGTTGTCCATCCAGCGCGACCACCCACGTAGGTAATCGTGCCAGAAATCGTGGTCGGCGGCGGTGGTGGCTTTAAGCCCTCATCGCAGCTGGAAAATGCCGTAAAACTAAGCAGCAGAGCGCAACAGTAAGCAAATAGACGTTGGTTCAGCATAGTGGTGTAATAATGACAAAAAAGCGACAAAAAAACTCGCGTTTTCGCATTCAGCGAAATTGCGTAATTTGCATTGAGCAAATAACTCAGATTCTAAAAATACTCATTTCTCCTGTTTTCAGACGATTATGTTTCAGCAAAAAGGTATCACAAAAGCATTTTTCTTCATGATTATCATGAACACTGCTTCAGCACTGGCATTCTTGGTATTGTACTTTTCGGTACATCTCGTCATGATGCTTTGGGTAAGTTTCATATTTCTCACCGCCGCCGTGCTGATGACGGGTTTTATGCTGTTTATGCGCCGCCGCTATCCTAAGCTGTAAGCCGATTCTCTTCATTTGCTCTTGGTCATCCCACAATTCTCAATTCTTAATTTTTAATTCTCTATGAGCTTCGCACAACTCGTCTCAAATCACGCGCAAACACTCGCTCACGCCGTGAAAGCAAACGCCACACGCGAATATTTCGCACATTGGCAAGAATCACCCAGCAAAAAATTTTATGGCGAAACCGCAGCCGATGAAGGTGAAACTGCCTTCAAAGCGTTGCTGAATATGAAATTCATGAACTTGTCCCACACGAATGGAGCGACAGACTTCCAATGGCACGGCGAGGAAGAATCGCCCTACGGCTTCCCGCTTGGCGTGACCTACCCGCAGGTTCCCGTCGAAACATTGATAACAAACGCCCAAGCAGCGCAAAAACAATGGCAACGCCTCGCACCCGCAGAACGCGCATCGGTGCTGATTCAAACCTTGGAGGATGCAGCAAAACAGTTTTTCACCATTGCCCACGCAACGATGCACACAAGCGGGCAGGGTTTTGGGATGTCGTTTCAAGCATCGGGGGCGCATTCGTTCGACCGTGCGTTGGAAGCAATTGCCATTGGATACAGCGAACAAGCGCAGTTTGTGCCGGAAGTAACGTGGAAAAAGCCTGCTGGCGGCGGTGAAGTTACCGTGCAAAAGCGTTTTCACGTTGTGCCCAAAGGCGTTGGCTTAGTAATTGGTTGTTCGACGTTTCCCATCTGGAATACGCTTCCGGGCTTGTATGCAAGCCTTGTTACGGGCAATCCCGTTATCGTGAAACCGCACCCAAAAGCAGTGTTGCCGATTGCCATTGTGGTCGCCAGTATTCAAGCCACGTTGAAGGGCTTAGGCTTAGATGCAAATCTTGTGCAACTTGCAGCAGATTCGTCTGCAAACCCGCTTTCACTCGTGCTTGCCGAGCATCCGGCGGTGAACGTGATTGATTTTACGGGCGGTGCGTTTGGCAACGTTCTCGAAGATGTTGCGCGGAAACACGGTAAATCGGTCTTTACCGAGAAGGCGGGCGTGAACGGCGTGATTGTAGAAAGCGCACAAAACCTTGATGCTGTGCTGGATAACATCGCATGGACGCTCACCCTTTACAGTGGTCAGATGTGTACGACATCGCAGAATTTTTTCGTGAACAAAAATGGCGTACGCGATGAAGCAACGGGGACAATTGTACCGCTCGACGAAATAACAAAGCGCCTTGCAGCAAAAATTGATGCGCTCATCACCAACCCGAAAATGGGCGGTGGTGTGGCGGGCGGCATCCAAAGCGAAGCAACGCATAAGCGCGTACAAGAGGCGCGGGATGTTGCTGCCAAAAGCGCAATCCTTGTGCGTGATTCAGCGCCCGTGCCACAAGCTGGTTTCGAGAATGCTCGCACCGCATCGCCGCTCGTTGTGCAGACATCTGCCGCGCAAAGCGACATCTACGAACACGAGTGGTTTGGTCCGGTAAGTTTTATTATCCCTACCGATGGCTTTGAACATAGCTTACAGCTTTTGTTGCGGAGTTTAAAGGCAAAAGGGGCACTCACAACACTTGTTTACACAACAAATGCAGCCGAGCGCGATGCTGCTGAAGAAGCAATTATCTTCGAGGGCAAAGCTCCTGTGGCTTTCAATTACGTCGGCGGCGTGTATGTGAACCAAAGTTCAGCATTTAGCGACTTTCATGGCGCGGGTGCAAACCCTGCGGGGAATGCGTCGTTTGCCGATGCATCGTTTGTCACAAGCCGCTTTAACGTTATTGGTGCGCGGGAAGTAGCGTAACAAACTTGTCGCATCTGCGTATTTGATTTGTACAGGCACGGGAGCCAATAATACTCTGGTTCCCGTGCTTTTTAGTGCATAGTTCTCATTTCATCATTTTTTCCATTCCATGATATTCCGACTCCTGCTTGCGTTCTGTGTGTACACTGCGGTATGCACGAGCTTTTTTACGCAAGTTCTCCACGCGCAAGAAACCGTTACGATTGAGGGGATTATCAAGGACGCGCAAAGCGGTCAACCTGTACCGGGCGCATCGGTGCGGTTTCTGGCGCTCAATCGCGGTACGTATTCGTCGCCGAAAGGCGTGTTTCGGCTTGCGCTGCCGCGAGGTCGTCACACAGCGAGGATTCACTCTCTTAGCTACGAATCGCTTGAAGTCACGATTTCTACCGATTTATTGCATCCAGTTATAACGCTTAAACCTTCATCGGTGCTTCTTGGGAACGTCGAAGTTATTGGTGAGATTCCTGCCCGCGAAATCGTTAAACGAGCCATAGCTAAAAAAGAAGAGAATTATCAGCGGCTCAAAACCACGGCGGGGCTTATTTACACGAAGGTGAGTTCCGACATTGATGGAAAGCTGATGGGTGCAGGTCGTGCACAGTTGGAGCGAAATCGTAATTCCATCATTGAGACGTTTTCGCGTGTGTACGAACGCTATCCCACGCCAGAAATGCCGGAACGCTTCAAACATACGGTCTTACTTCAACGCCGCCAGACCGCAAATATCCTTGCTCAGAACAACTTTGCCGTAGCATCGGAGTTTTTTAACTTTTTGCAAGACAGAGTAAAAATCGTTTCCACCGAACTTCCCACACCGCTTGCTTCCGACGCACTTGATTTTTATGATTACACATTAAAAGAACGCAAAAACTACAACGGAAACGTTGTGTATGCACTGGAATTTAAGCCGCAATCTCGACTGTTTCCGGGCTTTGAGGGAACTATCAATATTGTGGATAAAACCTACAGCGTCGTCGAGGTAGATTTGAAGCCGACAGCGAATACCAGCATCCAATTTCTCAAGAACTTGCGGTATTTACAAAAATATGAACCCTTCAAAGATAGTATTAATCTGGCTTTGGAGGATATTTGGCTGCCCACGTATCTGCAAACCAGCATAGAATTCAGCGCAGAAATCATCAAATGGATTGCCACCTTCGACGGAAAGTTCAAAGTGACGAGTATTGTCAGCGAGGTCGAGATCAACAAATCCCTTCCCGATTCTATCCTTGCGCCGACGCGCGTTGTGGATTCTGTGCAGGCACTCCGAATGCAAGATACGATTCGCACGGCACGGAATCGTACGGGGTTCATTACCGTAACACAGGCGGCGGATTCTTCTCAACCAGAATTTTGGCAAAACAACGCATTGTCTGAACTTTCGACGGAGGAAATAGCAACGTACAAACGTGCTGACAGCGTTGTAAAAGCCCTGCCAGCAGACGACGACAATGCCAGCCAGAATGCCCCTGCGATGCTTGCCCTTGTGCGGATTCCGCTTTCCAGCACCGCCACGCTTGGCTTCAATCCAGTGATTGACCGAACGCGGGTGAGCGGGACGCTTTGGGGTGCAGAAGGCTTGCTTTTTTGGAATGACTTTCGATTTGATGCTCGTGGGGCGCTTGGTAGCCAGAATACGACTATCGGTTTGGCGAGCCTGAGCTACGATGCGCTTCGTGTAGGCAAGGTGACGGCAACGATTTTTGGTAG
>JANYIG010000268.1 GCA_025358765.1 Candidatus Kapaibacterium sp. | reverse complement strand
TCCGTGAAAATGTCCATCGGTTACAGGGTGCTTGATGCAGCACCTGTGAAAGACGGGCGCTTGCTGAAAAAACTCCACCTCTACGAAGTCTCGCTTGTGAATGTTCCTGCTAATGACCTTGCTTCTGTCAGTGAAGTCAAGGGTTCTACTTTTCAGCAGCGCCGCAAAAAACCCGTCGGTCACAAAGACGATATGGGCATGGATGGATACCTCGATGAAGATACAGAAGCTCGTATGACAATGGCTGCGTTGTGGGCGCTTGTGGGTGCAATGATGGATGAAATTTGTGAAATCGTGAGCGATGAGTTCATGGACGACCAAATGAAAATTGACCAAGCTATTGGAGCAATAGATGAGTTCGGCGAGATTGCGGAGCGTGCTGTTGCAACGCTATTGCCTGACCTCGACCCTGTAGCGCCATTACCACGCACGACGACACCGCCGCCTGAGCTATTATACGACCCTGCCGTACCGATGGATACAACGCCAGAAACTGGCATGGCTTCTGGCGGGCGTTGGGCGCAATTCAAACGCGCTCGTGAAACGGCGCAAGCGCAACGCAAATACGGACAGTCTGTTTCAAGCGATAATCATTCCACGCTCACGGGCATCCACGAGCAGATGAAAGGCGCTACGAACTCAATGGCAAATTTCTTGACGCAAAACCGACCGAAATCACTTCCGAATGCTGAACCGAAAAAGCTCTCGCCTGCTGAAATGGCGAAAGCATTGGAAGGCGATGTACTGAAAACGTTACTCACTTCACCACCACTAATGTAAGGACATATAGTATGCCGAACTTGAAAGAGCTTGGACAAGAACTTGTTGCCAAGCGCACAAAATTAGCCGAAGCGCTCGCCGAATCGAAAAAAGATAACGGCGTAAACTTCACGCAAGAGAAATATGATGCTTTTCAAGCGCTTCACACAGAAGTGAACGAGCTTGGACAAAAGTACACGCAAATACAGAAAATGGACGACGTGGAACGCGAAAACGACGCGGCATTGAAATCCATGAATGCGCCGTCAAACCTTGTGATTGACAGCACGGGACGTTTGCAACACGAGCAGAAATCGTTTGGCGATATTATTGCTGAGACACCGCAATTCAAGAGCATTATTGCGAATCGCGGCAAAGGTTCTGCGATTATCAATATTGATGGCGTGGATATGAAAACGTTGATGACAACGTTATCTGGCTTTCCTCCACCGAACAATCGCACAAACACGGTGATTGATGCTATTCAGTCACAGCCTGTTGTGGCGGATTTGATTTCGCAGACGAATACGGACTTGGAAGTTATCAAGTACATGGAAGAAAGTAGCTATACCAACGCTGTGAGTCCTGTTGTCGAAGGTTCAGCATTGCCGGAATCTGCGTTGTCGTTTGTGGAAAAGAATTTCACCGTACAAAAAATTGGAACGTTCATCCCTGTGACCGATGAACAGCTTGCGGATGAACCTATGATTCGTTCTATCATTAACGAACGTCTGCTATTGTTTCTGCGCCAGAAAGAAGAGGAATTGTTGCTGAACGGTACGGGTGCTGCGCCACAGATTCAGGGTTTCTTACCGTTCCCTGGACTTGGAGCGTATGCACAAATTGCGGGCGAAACGGTTTCGGACGCAATCTATCAGGCACAGTTGAAAGTGGTCACGGGCGCGGGTGCGGCTATGAACGCGGCAACGGTGACGGGCATTGTTATGAATCCGGTTGATTGGGCGAAAATCCGTCTCGAAAAAGACACGCAAGGGCGCTACATCTACGGCAATCCGCAAGACAATGTGGCGAATACTATCTGGGGCATTCCGATTGTTCAGACGGTGAAAATCGCTGCAAAGACCGCTCTGTTAGGGGATTTCCGGCAGTACGCGCAAATCGCACGTCGTACCGGAATCACGGTAGAAGTTGGCTATATCAATGACCAGTTTCTCACGGGTCAGCAAAGTATAAAAATCACGGAACGGGTCTGCCAGTTGATTTATCGCGGCAATGCGTTTACGAAAATCACTCTGTTGTAAGGAGCCTTGCCATGCCACAACAATATTGGCGAGCGCCAGAAACACTGCATACGAACCGCGACGAAACGAAAATCGTCGCGGCTTCTGACCCTGACGTTGACCACGTGCTTATCGGAAAAGACGGCTTGTTGCCACTTGAAAAAGCACACGCTTTGAAGCTGGTCGGAAAGACCGATGAACCGATAGAGGCACACGCGAAGATGGTCACAATGGGAAGCGCGGAAAATAAGGCGCTCGAAAAACACTTAGCCGATAACAAGAAAAGCAAATGAGTTTTCTCGCAGTCATAACGCTTGCGGAGGTTAAGGAGTACATGAAACTACCGCCTGGCGTATCGCCGGAAGATAGTTTCGTGCAAGCTCTGTGCGACGAAGCCGCAAGCGAGATACGAGTGATGACAAACCGACCGTCGGATGTTGATTTTTCGCTTATCGCAAGTGACGAAGTCGTGAAGCTCGTGGGAAAAGAAATGGTGTATTGGAATTACGAAGCATCGAAGCGCGGCGCTTCACGGCTTGGCATCACGAACATAAGCGACGCTGTGAGTGGCGGTTCTGCTACAACCACATATAAGAACATGCGCGAAGAGTGGCGCAAACGCTTGATGTATTTTCGGTATATGCCAATTTAAAAAGCACCAATGAATGAACCGTTCTACATACCGCCCGCCGCAGTGCAAGCGTTGTTGAAAGACGCGGCGCAACGAGCAGGCTACGGATTGCAAGCGTATATCGGTGCGGAAATGGGTTTGGGCAAGGTGTCGGATGATTGGAGGCAGGGCAAACAAGGCGCTGTGGCGTTTCCGGCGACAGAAACCACGTGGTCGAAGTCGCAGAAGCTCACCACGCGCACGGGCAAGCTCTACAAGTCGTTTGCTCCAAATAACTCAAATAACATTTTTGTGGTGGATACGGGCGACGGTAAGCTGCTTATCAAGTACGGCACAAGGCTTATCTATGCTGGTGTTCAGGAAAACGGCGGATTCATAAAAAGTCAAGGCAGAATGCACCTTTGGTTTTGGGCGCAATACCAGAAAACGCACAATGAATTTTTCAAAATCATGGCGTTGTCGGTGAAGAAAAAGGGCGGGGTAACGATACCAGCGCGTCCGTACTTTGCGCCTGGCGTAGAGCGGTTT
>JANYIG010000224.1 GCA_025358765.1 Candidatus Kapaibacterium sp. | reverse complement strand
ATTTACTCTTTCGTTATCAGCACTAGGGCTTTCTGGCTACCTTATTGTTAGCGGACATGATATAGCAGGAGCAGCAATTTTTGGGAGCACGTTAGTTTCCATAGTCACAGGATTTCTAAAAGCAGTTTCAAATAATAAAACCCAATCCTAAAAAACATAATAGCTCATTACCCCACACAATCCACACGCTAAACATCCATCCCATTAGAATCTATACTCTCAATAGACAAGGGAGACAAACAAATATTCATAGATTCAGCCCGTGCAATAGCGCTACAAACCCCTCAGTGTCTTCTTCATACACCACGTGTCCGACCCGTCGCATAATTGCTATATCTATTGCAAGCCCCGCAGGGCAACACGTTTGCATTTCTTGCGCAAGTTGGGTGAATTTTTCGTCGTATTCTCCCACAATAAACATCGTTGACACAGAAAGCTGACGCAGTTCTTCCCAAAGCGACGACTGAACGCCCGTTCCCATCTGCCGGAGCGATAGTGCTAATCCTTGCGGGTTACTGCGCCCATTGATTAGGCGACGTTCATAGACTTTTGGAAACGAAGGGTGGTTGCGGAAGTGTTGAAACAAGGGCTGTGCGTACCAGCGTTGCAAAAATACATCAAAATCTACCTGTAATAGCTCATCGGCAAGCGCTTCGTCATGGGCGCGTCGTGCGGTGCACTCGTGTGCGGTTCGCAAACCGGGCGATGCCGAGGCAATCACCGCCGTGTGGAATCGTTCTGGATAGCGGAGCGCGAGAAATAGCGCCAATCGCCCACCCATGGAATAACCAACAAGTACGCAAGTCTTGACGCAGCATTCATCAAGCATGATGATAATGGCTTGTGCTGTGGCTTCCATCGTGTAAGCCTTCGGTTCGGCACAGAGGCTTTCACCGTGACCGGGCAAATCTACAGCAAGTGAATAATATGCGCCCGAAAGCTCCTCTGCAATAGCATCCCAATCGTGTGCGCTTCCCAAAAATCCATGCAAAAACAACATCACAGGGTTTTCAGAATTGCCCGTTTGAACGACATGAAGACCGCTCATAGCTCTGTTTCGATAAACGCCAGAATTTCCGCTTGCAGGTTTTTGTGCTCGTCGTAATTGCATTGGCGGTCTGTTCGCAATTCTATAAGCGTGTGACCACCTCCTTGCACTGCCATCTGATACGTTTCTACGAATTCAGCCTGTGTCGTGGGGCAATGGTATTCAAGTCCGAACATATCTGCTGCCTGACGGAATGTGTACGAGTGCGGTGTTCCGAAGAATGGCTCAAATATATCGTCAAATCCAGCAACAGGCAAAAACGAAAAGATTCCCCCGCCTTGATTGTTCACGAGGACAATCGTGAGTGGCTGCCGCACAGAGCGCAATAATGCAAGTGACGTAAGGTCGTGCATGAAGGATAAATCACCAATAACCAGCGTCGTGGGTTGTTGCAAACCTTCGGCAAATCCGGCGGCAGTGGCAATCAAACCGTCAATGCCGCTTGCGCCACGATTGGCAGCAAGACGAGACACACGAAGATTGGGCGAAGCATACATATCAGCATCGCGGATGGGCATACTATTCCCCAAAAAAATACCGTGTTCCGATGGTGTCTGCTCCGTCACAGTTTGCGCCACCGCTATTTCACTGAGCGCCTCATGTTTTTCTACAAACGAACGAACAATTTCTCCAATCTGCACTGAAAGCACTTGTAATCGCTCCAAATGTTTTGTTATGGCTTCGTTACGTTGTTGTAAGGCGCTCTGTTCGCATTGCTCGCGCAACAGACGACACGTCTGAGCTATATCGCCTTCCAACCGCAACGTAACCGTGTGGGCGGGATCATGACGGAATGGATGCGGCTTCAGCACAAGGTGGTGGTGGGGCGGCGTTCGCTCCATCCACTGCGCGAACCGTTTTGCGGTCATCTGCCCACCAATGTGTAACACGACATCAGGTGCAAACGCTGCTTGTGCTTTTGGGGAAAGAAGTATTTGGTCGAAAAAAGGAACCACAGGCAAATGTTCTGTACGCAGACCGGAAAGAATATCAGCAAACACCGGTATTCCAAGATGCTCGGCAAGCTCACGCACAGCGCTTCGTTCCTCTGTTGTACGCAACTCTCCCACGGCAATAATGCCATGGTGGGCAGCGCTCAGAATATTCGCCGCTTGAGTAATGTGGTATTCCGATGGTTGAACGATCGTTGCCGCGTAGCGCGTGTATGACTCGCTTGCATCTTTTCGCACCTCTTCCAATGCTGCAAATGAAGCTGAATACGTCTCGCTCACAGGATGTTGAATGGGAGCAAGCGGCTCACGGAACATGCAATTCAGATGCACAACTCCCATCGGCGCTCGCCCGGCTTGATACACAGCTTGATCCACCGTTGTAAGAACCATTTGCGGTAGAATTACCTCGTCGGGACACGGCAGCTCAAAAAACCAGCGTGGATATGAGCCGAACATGTTCCGCTGCGTAATGGTCTGATTTGCGCCTGTTTGCAGCAATTCTGGGGGGCGATCGGCAGAGAGAATCAGCATCGGCACACAATCCACAGATGCCTCGACGACAGCGGGAAAGTAGTTGGCAAGCGCTGTTCCAGAGGTGCAAACAAGTACAGCGGGCTTTCCCGACGCACGAGCATAACCCAACGCATGAAACGCGGCAGCACGCTCGTCGAGGCAAACAATCCTCTTGGCGTTTGGATGCCTTGCAACCGCCGTTGTAAGCGGCGTAGAACGTGAGCCGGGCGAAATGCAGAAATAGTCTATTCCGTTCCGAACCAGCTCGTCCACGATGAGTTCGCACCAAAGCAGATTGATATTGGCGGCAGCTGTGCGATTCATTGTCATTGCGGAAAAACCGAACGAAGATTATTCATTTTATATTCTATTTCTTGCCACTCGTCTTCGGCCTCTGAACCCGGCACTAAGCCTGCTCCTGCAAATACATGGAGTGCGGAGGAATCGTTCAAAAGTGCCGAACGGATAGCGACCGCAAATTCCGCCTCGTCGTAGCCCACGCGCCCAACCGGAGCGCCATACCACCCCCTGTCGAATGGTTCGAGGGCGCGAATATGCTCGACGGATTGTTTTTGCGGGAACCCAGCAAGCGCGGGTGTGGGATGCAATTGAGTCAAAATATCGGCATCGTCGTACAAACCGCGCAAAACGCCGCGTACAGACGTTCGTAAATGGAAAATCCGCATGAGCTTGAGTACCGAAGGCTCGGATGGCGCTTCTAACGTTTCGCAAAGCTGCATCAGTGTTTGAATGATGCTTGTGTAAACGATGGAATGTTCACGACGGTCTTTGTCAGAGTCGAATAATTCTTGTGCCAACCGTTTATCTTCATCAGCATTCACACCGCGTTGGCGCGTTCCGGCAACGGCTTCCGTTTCAATCCGCCGTCCGGTGCGGGCATAAAGACGTTCGGGCGTACAGCCCAAAAACGTCTGCCCGTTCCAGTGAAAAAAGAAATGATATGCTTCTGGATTGCGTTCGGCAAGGCGCTGGAACAACGCAAACGGCGGAATAGAAGAAGTCTTGTTTAACGCGGTAAATGAGGCTTTACGTGCCAAGACAATTTTTTGCAGCGTGTTGTTCCCAAAAAGCTCCAACGCTGCGTCCATCATCGCCTTCCACTCGGCACGGTCAGGGGTAACGGCATTCAATTGGATTTCTGGTAGCCCCATTGAAGCCGATGCGATTTCGGCAGTTAGATGTTGAAGCTCTTCTATTGCTGCGGCTGCCTCGTCTTCACAAGCAGTTTCTGAGTGACCAACCAGCGTACACGCGAGTATCGTTTGGTTTTGGCGCTGTACGAGTTCAAAACGTGGCAATACAAACGTACATTCGCCAAAGGCATTCCAAATTTCGTCAGGCTTTCGCTCAGAATCAAAACGAAATCCACCATAATAGGCTACCTTCGTATCTGAGGCAGAATGATAGCGACGAAGACGCTCGAAGATATTTTTAAAATGTACCGTTTCGTGGCAACGAACTATATCAGCCACGCCGACACCTGCCACTTTAATATTTTTCTGTCGGTCTGCCCAATACAGCCCCGTTGCTGGACGTTGAGCGCAAAGCCACAAAAGCGGCTCCACAGGCTGAACGCAAACCTCAAACCGATGTAGTAGAGAATCATTTTTCCGGTGAACGCTGCTCAAAAACTGCACTACCAAACTACGCAACTCCACAAGCCCTTCTGCCAACGTAGGTAATGGTGACGATGCTGCGGGACGCTGCCCGTTTGGTTCACGTGTGGTCACTTCAGATGACGGCAGAATACGGTTCATTTGTTGGTTTGAGAATGCCATTGGTCGCGCCAAAGTCTTGAAGATAGACACTTAGCATTGATGATACAATAAAGCATTGTGGCGCGAGAACTGATTTCCACGACGATACCCATTTTAAAATATTGCAGGGCATACAGTAATATCTCCCGTATGCCCCGCAATATATCTCGTTTGCAGCCTTACTACCTATCGTTAGCAGCGCGGCATACATGTTATTGAATTTGAGCGGTTGGAAACAACCGCGAAAGCTCTTTTTCCATTTTGTAAGGAATGGGATTCCCGCTGATAGAAAAGGTCGTCATAAATTTCAACTTTGCCAATTCCTCTATTGGTAAATCCGTGAGTTTATTCCCAGAAACGTGCAATGTCCGCAAACTTACCATTTTGCCAATTTCCTTTGGGAGCGATGTCAAATGGTTATAGTGTAAATCTAACAAGAGTAACTTATCAAGGTTACCGATCTCAGGCGGAAGCTGTTTTACCAGGCTATACGCCATACTTAGGTGTACGAGCTTCGTCATTTTACCAATTTCGGCAGGCAATTCTAGTATGCGATTGTTATTAAACCGTAAAACCTGTAGCGAAGGCAAATTCGTGATTTCCACCGGAAACTTCGGCATTTTATTATTTGCTAAATCCAAAGTTTGCAGGTTCGCAAGTTTTGATGCCGTTTCTGCTGGCCACGAAGTCAAATGATTATCCGCCATAATTAACTGTTGCAAATTTGTCAAGCCAATCACTTCCTTCGGCAAGGAGTTCAAGTCATTCTCAGACAAATCTAAGAACGTCAAATTAGAGAGGCCACCTAAGCCAGCCGGAAGGGATTTTAATTGATTTTCTGCCAATGTGAGCGCTTGCAAATTTTTGAGCGTACTGATTTCGTTCGGCAGCGTCGTGAGTTTGTTGTTCCGCACATTGAGGTCGCGTAGTTCCGGCAAATCGCCGATTTGCGGTGGAAGTTTGGTCAAAAAATTGCTCCCAATATCCAACGTACCTAATTGTTTGAGAGCGCTAATAGAAGCAGGAATCATTGTCAAATAATTTCCAGCAACTTCTAACCGTTGTAGGCGTGTGAGATTGGTAAGATCGGGTAATGATTTTAAAAGATTACTTTTGACCGACAGCGTTTGTAGGTTTTTGAACTTGGCAACGCTTGCTGGAAGCTGAACGATCGGATTATTATCAAGCAATAAAACCTGTAGGTTGACGAGTTTATCAAACTCTGGCGGAAATTTGCTCAGCCCATTACTTCGCAAATCCAGAATAAACACGCGTTCTGGGTTCAGGATTGCACGACGCAAGGAAACAAACACTTCTTGGGTTGATAACTCAGAATCACTAAGCGGAATGCTCTGTGAATACGCGTCGTTTGAAGCGAATAACGTAAGCGCTGCCGCCACGCCAACCGCCAAAAATCGAAAGGAAACTCTCATTGTTCTTCTCTGCAATAAATGTGACATAAAAAAATAATATAAAGAAGTAGTCGTTTATCGTGTAACTCATCCAACAACAGGTTTAATGCGGCTTACAGCATAATATATCAACAGCAGCATTATCGCCGACGCTACTATGCCCGGAGCATAGATACCGATATATTGAATCATCCAACCACCCGCCGCCGCCGTCATCACACGGGTACTGTTGTCAATCGCGGCTGAAATGCCCATAATACCGCCCGTGTCCTGTTCGGCAACGGATTTCGTCAGAATGCTATTTGTAACGGCAATCAACGTAGAACCCGCTAAACACAATGGAAGAAGTGCGATCAATAATACCTGCCAGTTCGGGGTGAGTACCCAAAGAACAAGTCCCAGCGCCATCACTGGCGTGAATATCAGCAGCAATTGCATATCCGAGAAGCGCTTCGTTAATTGCCGTAATACCACACCTTGCGAAAGCGAGACTAAAAGTCCGATGTATGCAAAAACGTAACCGCTTTCTTTCGCCGTTAAACTCAGACGATATTTATTAAAAAGAGCAATATTTTGCTGAAACATAGCAAATGCCAAACTAAATCCTAACCAGAACAACAGCACAAGTGCCACACGCGGCATTTGAAGGACTTTTCGGAGTTCTTTTAAATCAAATATATCAAAAATGCTTTTATGCTCATCGCGTGATGCCATGCGTTCAATAAGCGAACGGGATTCCTTCACGGCGATTAGGATAAATATAAAATTTGCTACTGCCACACCTGTCGCTGCAAACGCCGCCAACGCGTAACTCTGCTTACTCAATATACCACCCAGTGCCGGACCAATGGTGAAACCAATACCAAATGCCGCCCCAATCAAACCTAATGCTTTCGAGCGCGAAGGCGTATCTGTGATGTCACTAATGGCTGCATACCCAATGGGGATATTTGCCGCCACACAACCTGCAATAAAACGGCTCAAGAACACCATCCACAGCGATGAAGCAAAACCTAATATTACGTATCCAATCACGCTCCCTGCGACATCCAACAGGAACATTACCTTACGACCATATTTGTCCGAAAATCTTGCCATTATCGGTGCGCCGACAAACTGACAAAGAGCGTACAACCCACCCAATAAACCCACTTCCGTCGGCGTTGCGCCCAATGAACCCGCATAATACGGCAGTACCGGAATCAGCATTGAAAAACCCACAATATCCAGCAGAACCACGACAAATATGGTCGCTAATTGCTTTTGCTGCATGAGTACGGAGGAAGTCGGTGATACAAACCCTTGTTGGAAAAATGCGGTTACAAAGATTTGCAATTTACGACTTTGTCAGGAAAATTCCACGTGAATTAACATTCATTAACGTGCTTGCCAATGAACAACCAAAAGAGTGGATACGTTTAACGAGAATGGCTATAATCGAGAGGATACCTCATTTTTTAGGCGCTTACGGGCTTCGTCCGAGAGGGTGGCGCGAAGAGGCGTTTCTTCATCGTGTGTATGAACATGCAGATGACCGTGTTCGTGGATAATTTTTTGCAGGAAATGGATCTGTTTGCTGAACCGATTACATGCCGCACAAATCAACAGATGACACTTGAGCTGGAACCGCTCTTTGAATGAAAGTTTTGTATCGAACGACCTTGATACAAGCATCGTCGCCTCATTACATGGCGGAACCAGTTTGAAAAGGAATAAGACGAATAAGTGTTTGACAGAGGTAAAAAGCGTTTTCATAGAGCATATTCCAATAATCAGTTATTTGTTGGCTGGCGTTGCCGAACTCAACCACTTAACTTCTAAACATCGCCGCAAGTGCATCCGTGCGCGATGAAGAACTACCCAAAGATTAGTCTCCGTAATCTCCAGAACCTTACAAATATCAGCGGATTCCATCTCCTCCAACTCGCGGAGCGAAAAAACAGACGCAAGGCGGTCAGGTAATTTATCGAAACAATGCTGGAACACCTTCCAAAACTCCTGTTGTTCTATCGTCGTCAGTGGCGTGTCGCCCCAAGCCGTAGGTTTGCACTGCGGTTTCCAATGTCCAGCCCATTCCCCATCCTCCAGAAACAAGCCTTCCCGTTCAAACGGCAGGGATTCTTCGGTATAGGTGGATTCTCGTTTATTTTTGCGGAACTGGTCAATAATTTTGTGCTTCAAAATACCGACCATCCACGTTTTTTCGGAGCTTCTTCCGGCAAACGTCTGACGCGCCTTCAGCGCCGCCAAAAACGTTTCCTGCACGGCATCCTCAGCCATCGGCGCGTCTTTCAGTCGCATCAAAGCATAGTTGTACAAATAATCGCCGTATAAATCCACCCACCCTGATGGATCTGAGAGTTGTGGTACAACCGATGGTATTGCTGGTGTATTCATACTGGAAGGAATCTGCGTTGTTGTTCCCGATACCCGCATTCAGTCCTGCATTTAGCCAGACATGCAGGTAGCGGTTGCAAAATACTTCAGCAAAAGTAAGGAAGAGTATGCAGCTTGCCTACATTTTTGTTCCGTGCAAAGAAATGATGAAAATTTACCCTCGCGTACTGCCAGAGTGAAAATTTGCCACGAAATGCTATATTTGCATTCAACCCCTCTCTTCCGTATTTCAATTTCAAGGAAACATTATGAAGCCATTGTTGATAGCGATTGCAACGGTGCTATTGATGAGCGTAACATTTCAGGCGGGCAATGCTCAAGCTCCTGCCACTCCAAAAGTGACTGTTATTGATATGTATTTTGGCAAGCCCGTTACAGATAATTACCGATGGCTCGAAAATATTAACGATAAGACAGTGCAAGACTGGTTCAAAACGCAACATGATTATACGAAAGGCATCATTGACCGCATTGGTGGGCGTGACAGCCTTGTGAAGACTTTGGAATACTATAATTCCCTTAAGCCTGCTTCCTATAACGGCATTACAAGAAAAAATGGGCGTTATTTTTACAAGAAGACACTGCCGAATGAAACAGTCGGAAAGCTTTACTATCGCATAGGAGACAAAGGAAAAGAAATTGAATTGTATGATGCTGGTTCAGATGAAAAAGGGAAATCGCGTTCCATAACATATTTTTCTCCGAGCGAAGACGGAAAAAAAATTGCTTTTGGTGTTGCAGAAGGTGGCGCAGAAGTATCAACAATTTACGTGCTGGATGTGGATTCCAAAAAATTATACCCCGAAAAGATCTATCCTTCTTGGTTTAGCGTGAGTGGATGGTCCCCTGATAACAAAGGTTTTATCTATACATTACAACAAAACGCCGACAAATCTTCGATGGAATTTTTAGTAGATACTCGCAGTCTCTACCACACTGTAGGAACTGATGCCTCTAAGGATATTGAACTGTTTTCGAGAAAAAAAAATCTTGATATGCCTGTACTCCCTGAAGACCTATGTTTTGTAAGTTATACAGAAGACTTTAGCTATATCATTGCTGTTCTGGGCGGAGTTAATAATGATCTCAACTGTTTTTTCGCTCCGGCGAAAGAGTTAATGAATAACAAAATTCAATGGAAACGACTCTTTAAGAAAGAAGATCACGTTACCTCCTTTATTGCCAAGGGGGATGAAATTTATTTTCTTACCTATACAAACGCACCGAAGTACAAAATATCACAAACATCATTTACGAGTGTGGATGTAGCATCTGCAAAAGTCGTGATACCGGAGGGCAGTCAAAAAATTGAATCCATCACAAGGAGCAAAGATTATTTGCTTTACAACACCTCTGACGGCATAAATTCACACGCATTTCAAGTTAGATTTGACAATAAAAAGTCTGAAGAAGTACCTCTGCCGTTTAGCGGCACATTGTACATGAATACACTGGATATAACGTCAAACGATGTTTTGCTTTATCTTACTTCATGGACAAGACCAGCAAGCATCTATAATTACAATACCAGCACCAAAAAACCGACTCTTTCTCCGTGGAATAGCAAAGTAACATATCCGGGCATAGATAATATTGTTGTTGAGGAAGTAGAAGTTCCCAGCCATGACGGAACAATGGTTCCTGTTTCAATAATGCACAAAAAAACGTTGAAGAAAGACGGCTCTGCCGTGTGTTTTATGACGGGCTACGGTGCATACGGCTCTTCGGCTACCCCATATTTCAGCATCTATACTCTTGCCTTAATCAACAAAGGTGTTATTGTTGCGGAAACACATCCAAGAGGCGGAAGTGAAAAAGGCGAGAGCTGGTACAAAGCAGGATACAAAACGACCAAACCGAATACATGGAAAGATTTTATAGCGTGCGGGGAATATTTGGTCAAGAGTAACTATACGAGTCCAGCCCATTTGATTGGCGAAGGGACGAGTGCTGGTGGAATCTTGATTGGACGCGCCATCACCGAACGCCCGGATTTATTTGCGGCAGCCATTAGTAATGTCAGTTGCAGTAATGCCTTGCGATTTGAAAATACACCGAATGGTCCGAACAATGCCCGTGAATTCGGAACCATAAAAGACTCAGCAGAATGTATGGCATTGTATGAAATGGACGCTTTCCAGCATGTTACCGATGCAACCAAATATCCTGCAGTCTTGTGTGTTGGTGGGATGAATGATCCCAGAGTAATAGCATGGCAGCCCGCTAAGTTTGCTGCTGCATTGCAAAGCGCCACAAACTCAGGCAAACCCGTACTCCTCCAGGTGAATTATGATAATGGTCATTTTACAGAAGATAAAAAAGTAGCATATAGAAATTTTGCCACAATGTACGCATTTGCGTTGTGGCAAGCCGGACATCCTGAGTTTCAGCCGAAGCAAAAGTAAGCCGATTGCGCTTCATACGATGCCCGAAGTACCGGATTGAATGCTCTAAAAACCGTAAACCCCGCTTGAAATCGTATTTCAAGCGGGGTTTTTGATAGTGTGATTATTAGTCACCTACGTGCGCTCACCTCACACGTAGCCCAAAACATCGTGCCGCGAGATGATGCCGATAATCCGACCAAAATCATTCACCATCACGTACGGAAACGCTCGCAACTGAGCAATCACCTCCGTTACGTCGGTGTGTGCGTCTAACACTGGCAGAGGAGTATCCATGATTTCGCCAATCGGCGCGTCCATCATTGCGCGGTCTTCCATCACTTTTGCCATCAAACGTGTGTCGCGGACATTGCCACACGGCAAACCGTTGTCGTCCAACACTGGCAGAGCCGAGAGTTCGTACTTGTTCATCAGCTCCAATGCGTCTTTAAGTATCGTCGAAGGCTTTGCGGACACAACTGGCGGCAGGTGCTTCGAGGCGTGTTTTTCTTCGAGTAACATTTTTGCCGTCATGCGGTCAACGTCGAGCAATTGGTTTTGCTTGAGCCATTCGTCCGAATGATGCTTTGTTAGATAGCGTTCGCCCGTGTCGCAAATGATAGACACCACAACAGCATCCTTTGGAAGCAGTTTCGCCACACGCAACGTAGCCACAAGGTTCATGCCCGACGAACCACCGCAAAACAAACCTTCCTCCCGTGCCATACGACGCGCCATTGCGAATGCTTCTTTGTCAGACACGTTCATCACTTCATCCACAAGATTCAAGTCCAGATTGCCCGGAATCCGCTCTTGCCCTACACCTTCAATCAAATATGGCAACGACTCCACAAGCCGCCCTGTGTCTTTGAAGGTTTTAATCGAAGAGCCGGTCGGGTCGGCAGCAATAATTTTGATATTGGGATTTTTCTCCTTCAAAAACCTTGCCGTGCCAGTAATCGTGCCGCCCGTACCGATGCCCGCCACAAAATGCGTGATTTTTCCGTCCGTGTCTGCCCAAATTTCAGGTCCCGTCGTTTGATAATGAGCATCAGGATTGCTGGAATTATCGTATTGGTTGAGCATGATGGCGTTCGGTATTTGCTCGGCAAGTCGTTTTGCAGCATTAAAATAATATTCCGGCGAACTTGATTTTGCCGCCGAGGGAGCAATCATTACATCCGCGCCGAGCGCTTTGAGGTAACGCACACGCTCTTGGGATGCCTTTTCAGTCATCACAAACAAACAACGATAGCCTTTCATCTTTGCCGCAAGCGCCAGTCCAATGCCTGTGTTGCCGCTTGTGGGTTCCACAATAAGCGCTCCGGGCTGGATTGTTCCAGCTTTCTCCGCCGCTTCTATCATAGCAACGCCAATACGGTCTTTCACGGAGCCGCCCGGATTGCGGTTTTCGAGCTTCACAAGCACTGTCGCTTGAATGCCGCTTGTAACCTTGTTTAACCGCAAAAGCGGCGTGTTTCCGAACAGTTCCAGAATTGTATTATAATATTTCATGTCAAAAGAAAAGTGTGAGTGAAAAAGAATAAATATATCCGTGGACGGGTGCAAAAGTAGGAATTTTTTCGCTCACAGTGAACAAGTTCCGCACGAGGCGCTACACAAACAGCCAAGCCACTTGTTCTGGTGCTATCTACAAGGTAGGTCGCGCAAACAAGATTGCCATCATCCTTGCCGCTCCAATGTGATGAAATACTCTATCGTTGAATCAGCTTGCCCACGAAACGTTCCCACAAGCGGTGCAGCAAGCGCCGGATGAGCAGCCGCAGCAAGTGCTACGTGCCTGTCCGCCACCGCAAGCCCGTATGACGGGTCGAAACCTCGCCAGCCCGCACCCGGCAAATACACCTCTGTCCAAGCGTGTAGATGCCGCGTGTCGCCCTCCATTGCCTGCTCGCAATAACCACTCACAAACCGTGCTGCCAAGCCAGCCGCACGACTTACTTCCATAAACAGTACGGCGGTATCACGGCACGAGCCAATTTGTTCTGACAATGTTTTTTCTGCTGCAAATGGCTCCCCTTCGGGTCGAACCATCGGCTCAATGCTTTCGTGAAGCCATTCCGCAAGCCGCAGTAAAAACGAAAGTACGTCATTGTTTGCTTTTGCTGCAAGCATTATCATCAACTCTTGCACGCTCATACTTATGCTTGATTGCGAACTCAAGCAATACGGCTTCAACGCTGCACTCAAGGGCATAGAATATATGTCTCCGAGCGTTGGCGAACAGGTGAGCAGGAAGTCGAAGGGGTTTGAACGAAGGGTTTCGACTGTGGAGTGTGTTGTAATGGAAAGATTATCCGTCAAACCGTTGAACCACAGCAATGTTGCGGGGCTACCGTCAAGGTCAGTGCTGTCCGTACGTCCGGCTGCAATCGGCATTACATCAAGGCTGTATGACACAAGGCGTTGTGCTGCATCCGAGCGGGGTTGCAGATGGAGCGTTTGCGGCTCAAGCGAAATGGGCTGTGAATAGCGATACGTGGTGGTGTGTGCGATGGAGAGAGTCATAATGCGTTGGCGCTGCCATTTCTTTTTTCGTTTTTTCCTTATCGCTTTTTCTTACCATTTGGCATTGGTTCTACCATGCTCATGCCTAACGTTGACGTTCGCACGGGCAGCGTGAGCGTTTTTTCAAACACGCCCTCAAAATTCGAGATGGACATTTTGTTGATGGATTCCACCATAGACGCTTGCCACGCAGCCGCAGCCTCGCGGAAATCGTCTTTCTCGAACCGATGCTCGATAATATCGTAGGTATTGTGCCTATACAGCACCACGTCTATCGGAAATGAAACATCAGTCGCGCTCATAAATGTCGCATCAAACGCCAAATACCCCACTTTCAGCGCATACTCCATCGCTGAATCAAACGTGAGCGCTCGGTCGAGAATCGGCTTGCCATACCGCGCAGAGCCAATAATGTGGTACGGAGTTCCCTGCCCCACCTCCACCCAATTTCCTTCGGGGTAGAGCAAAAACAATTTGTGTTCGCGGTCGCCTTCAAGCTGTCCGCCGATGAGCGCATTCAGGTTAAACTCCAAGCCGCTTTCCTTTAACGCAGCACCGTCCTCCTCTGCTACGCGGCGAATTTGCCGACCAAATTCGTTCACGACCTTGTAGAGCTTGTCAAACGTCCTGCCACGCTCGTCTATCACTTCCTCGAAGTACGTGAGCGCCTTGTCGCGGACGGAGCGCAAACCGGAGGTCATCAAAAACATCGAATGTCTTCCATGCTGATGAATACTCACTTTTTTTGCAGTTATACACTCTGAACCAGTTGTGATGCGGGTGTCAGCAATGCCAACCAGCCCGCCTTTTACTTTCATGCCAAGACAGAACGTCAAACTTTCTTCTCCCTTCTATCAATTTTAGAACAATCATCCTCTCAATGGCTCTCGTCGTTTTACGCCGTAGCACAAAACCCGCCACCACACTCACCGTGACGAAAACGGGGATTTGTGCCACGAGGTAAACGATACTTGATCAATGACTCGTTGTTTATTTACTCACTTCCTTCACATTGTCCTTCGGAACACGGTCTATGAGCTTGTTGTACGGGTCAATGCCCGCTTTATGCGGTTCGCCGCTCACAGTAAGCTCTATTATTGTTTTGGGTTGTGTGATTTTATATTTCTGAAAGTACAGAGGTTTGCCGAGTTTGCTTGCTTTGTCTTCGTTTTTGTCGAACACGCCCACGTCCACCCAGTCGCCAAGCGCAATTTCCCGCTCCGTGCCGAGACTGTCCGCGCGGAATTTGTGTGCCTCCAACGTTAATTCTACTTTGTAGCGCCCGTCGGGAAGTTTTGTGGCTTTTGCTTCTTGGGTTTTGTTATCGTACAGCGTTATCGTCTCAAACATATCTGCAACGAGATATTGCAGTGAATCCGGCACTGCTTCGCGGATGTAGCGTACAAACTCACGTGCGTTTGTGTACGGCGGTTCTTGGAAAGCTACGGCTTGCAGATACTTTTTGAGCGCACCGTTTAAGCGCTCCTCGCCAATGTAGTCCTTGAGCGCATACATTATCATCGAACCTTTGGCATAATGAATGTACGTCTGATTTTCTGCCAGCATAAGCGGCTGCTCTTTTTTGCGTTCCGCACTGCGTCCGCGCAAATAACGGTCAAGGTCGTAGCTCAAAAACTTTTTCATTTTCTCTTTGCCGTATTCCTTTTCCATCACCATAAGCGCCGAATACTCCGCAAGCGATTCCGACATAAGCGTCGCGCCTTGCACGTTGCCGCCTATCACCTGATGCGCCCACCATTGATGACCCACTTCGTGCGCCGTTACATAAAACGGATAATCAAGGTCTTCTGCCTCTTTGACGCGAGCAATAAAGCCGATTGCCTCAGAGTATGGGACAGTATTCGGGAAGGACTGGGCAAAGGTAGCATAACGCGGGAATTCCAGAATCCGCATCTGATGGTGCTGATACGGTGAAAAATTCGCTGTAAAGTAGTCAAGTGATTTTTTTACACCAGCAGTCATCCGTTCAAGATTGTATTCATGCCCTTTGTGGTAATAAATCTCAATCGTAACGTCTTTGCCGTCCGCACCGTGCCATACATCACGTTTGACCTCGTACCGCGCAGAGAGCCATGCGTAGAAGTTCAAAATTTTGCTATCCATTTTGTAATGGAAATAGCGGCGCTGTTTTCCGGCAACGGTTTCTGTCCATTCGCGCTGTAAATAACCCGGTGCAATCGCAATTTGGTCGGGAACAGTGCTGACGACAGTTTCAAAATCTACCCAATCTGCATCGCTCGCAATGTACGTGTTCAAGCGGGCTTTGGGGTCGTCAAGCGCTGCCATGCGCTCTTTGGGCGGCAAGCCGTTTTCCTTTCGCTTGTCATCATCACCAATCTCACTACCTTCATCATATCCGAAGTGCGGCAAATACTGGTTGTTGATGAACGTACCATTAAAAGTCACGTCTTGAAGATTTGTGCCGCTATTAGAAAATCCTTTTGCCGCAATACCGAGTTTGAAGGTGAGAAGCGCCGTATCACGTGGCTGAAGCGGAACATCAAAGCGATAGATGAATATTCCTTTGTCTTTGTCGGTCAGCACCGATTTTGCTACCCGATTAAACGTTAATTCCTCAATGTCAACACTACTCGGAAGGCTGATGATAACTGAATCCACCGGCACATTGTTTTTGTTCGTGATAGTGTACGAGCCATCGAACTTGACAGAACGTTCGTCAGGGAAAATATCAACGTTCACCTTCACCGCAAGGATTCTCGGCTGCGGCGTATCTTTCAGGCGGCGATACGTTTTTTCATACCCTGCTTGCTCTATCTCTGTTTGTTTGCTGTTGCGGTACGTGTTCAAAACGTTCGTATTGTAAAAAATAAATCCGCCCGAACCAGCCATAAACAGCAACGCCACAGCGCCAAATGCGAGAGATGGAACGTTTGCTTGCGACCGTGCATTTGCAAAACGCTGCCGCCACGATGTTTCTGTGCCACGCACCCAAAAAAGATGCGCCAGAACAGCTAAAAGCATTGTAAAGGCAAACCAATATGACGTAAACCATACAAGCGGACGTACAAAATGCCCAAAACCGTTCATGTCGGAGTAGGTCACGTTGGGTCCACCGCTAAACTGCAAAAGATTATGCTCTACGTGCAGAGCGTTCAGGACAATCGAAGCGAGAAAAATACTGACGAGCACGAGGTGACCAATGAATTTATTATTGACCACAACGTGAACAAAAAACGCCAGAAGCGTGAACTGAATGAGGTTTGGTAATGATATTCCAAGCATATTCTGCACATACAATCCAAACTCAATGGTCGTGAACCCCTTGAAAAGCTGCACTCCAACCAGCGAGAGCGTAAGCACACCATAGAGTACAACAAGCGCCAACAAAAGCGCAACAATTTTGCCCACAAGCGCCGTCCATGACGGCACGGGAAGCGCGTCAGTGGCTTGATCGAGCCTCAAACCACGCTCTTTCCAGACTAATTCGCCCGCATAAAACGTGATGATGATGATGGCAAAAATATTAGCGCCATTCAACACTTCTATCATAGCGTATGTAACAGGGTAAACCAGTGTTCCAAACAATCGGTCAGCGTTGGAAGCATTCAAAATCGTCATAATGACACCAATTCCCGCAAGCGCCAAGAAAGGAATTTCACGAATGAGTGAACCGAAGTAAAACCTTGTCATGCTGTACCATTGCTGCCACTGTGCGCCGAAGCCGCCCTGCAACGTTACGTTCGGTAGCACAAGTCGAGTGCCGGAATCAATAACTTCTTCTTTTTGCGCTTTTTTCTTGCGGAGCGTAAAACCTTGTGCATCAAAGCGGAAGAGCAAGTAACACGCTGAAAAGAGCATCACACCTACACCCGCCCATAACAGCCGATTCCACAGCACATAGCCCGTAAACGGCACTATGAGCGAGTTTTTCTCTGCCGTTGTCCAATATTCCGTCGCCAGCCCGAAGGCACGCACGCCAAAAGGATCTAAAAGAGCGCTTATCATTTTATTGTCAATATCCGAAAGCAAGCTGCCTGCAATGGCAAAAGCCACCAACAACATGATGCCTTGCACATAGACCACAAGCAAGTTCCGTGTCAATGTACCAACCGCGAAAAACAAGGCACTCATAAAAAAGATGTTCGGGACGAGAAACAGAATAAACGGATTCCAATAGCTTGCAAAGCTGAACGGTGCAATTTTATCAGCTTCCAGCCACGGCATCCATATTCCCACGAGTGTTCCCAAGAGCAGGCCTGTGTAGGCAAGCACCATCACAACGACTACGCCCAAAAAGCGACCGCCGATGTACGAAACTTTTGTGAGCGGGGTCGTAAAAAACAACTCGTGCGCTTTTACCTGGAAGTCCCGCAAAATGGCGGTTCCGGCAATAGCAGTCGTAATGATTGCCCCGATAAATGTCAGAATGGTCGTGGTGCGTGCGATAACGAAGGGAGCATTTTTCAGCACTTTACCCACGCCGCCGCCGATTGAAACGGCATCGGTCGTGATAAACAAAAAGGCAAGCCCGAACATCGTTGCAAAATAGATGTACGTGGTCGGGCGGCGAAGCCAATACTGAAGCTCGAAGCGAAAGACGTTCACAAATTGGTTCATTATACTGCCTCTTTCTCTTCTGCGGCACTTGCGCCGACGTGATAAAAATACACGTCTTCAAGATCGGTTTCCGTTGGCTCAAAGCCGCTTTCCGGCTCGGTTTCCGCAAAGACACGAATGACGGGTTTGCCCGCAATAAGCCGTGTGGCTATCACGCGATGATTTTTGTGATATTCCGGCAGGGCAGTTTTTTCTACGGTTTTTTTCCAGATTTTGCCTTGCAGCGCCGTGATTGCTTCCTCCGGCGTACCCGTAAAAACAACGTTTCCGTTTGCTATCACCGCAAAATTACGGCAGAGTTCACGCACGTCTTCCACGATGTGGGTTGAGAGAATCACCACAATATTTTCCCCGATTTCGCCTAACAAATTCAAAAAGCGGTTGCGCTCGGTGGGGTCAAGTCCCGCCGTTGGTTCATCCACAATAATCAATTTGGGATTTCCCAAAAGTGCAATGGCAATACCCAAACGCTGCTTCATCCCGCCGGAATAACCACCGACGCTTTTTTTGCGAACATGATAGAGATTTGTCTGCTGCAAAAGTGCTTCCACACTTGCCTTGCGCTCTTTGGAGTTTGTGATGCCCTTCAGAACGGCAAAGTGGTCGAGAATGGTTTCGGCAGCCAGATTCGGATACAAACCAAACTCCTGCGGCAAATAGCCCAACATCGTGCGAAGGCGCTCCTTTTCAGCAAGGACGTTTAATTCACCAAAACTTATAGAACCTTCATCGGGGTTTTGAAGCGTTGCAATGGTACGCATAAGCGAGGATTTACCCGCGCCGTTAGGACCGAGCAAGCCAAACATTCCCACCGGAATTGTCAGGGAAACGTTATTCAGCGCCCGAACGCCATTCGGGTAGGTTTTGGAGATGTTTTGAATCAACAGATCCATAAAAAACGGAAAATAAAGTGGAACAAGTAAAGTTATCTTCAAAGCAAAAATACGAGGCGCTTTCAGGAAAGTTACACGCAGAATTGCCACTCCACAACTTATTCCTTTTTCTTGATACAATGATAATACCTATCGTTTCGACTGCCAAATTACTCCCGCACTCGAAGCATTCATTTGCCGTTGTCAACTCATCTTCGTTACCCCTGCGACTGTGATTGCGATTGCACCGGACGCAACGCAAAAAACGTCTCGAAAATCTTTTCGCCAACACCGTTGAGTTTCGCTTGGGTTGCGTCTAAAAATTCGTGCAAACCAGCATTCATAAGCTCTTGAATGTCGCTGTACTCAAGCTCGGAACGGAGTTTGCCGAGTGCTTTTTCCGCAGCGTTGTTATATTCACCCGTTGGTGTGTCCGTTATCTCTCGGAGCGAGCGTTCTGCGCGGCTTACAGCATACAGCACCGAGCGCGGAAACTCGCGGTCGAGCAACAAAAAGCTCGCCACTTCGATGGGCGTGATAAGGTGATATTTTTTGCGGTACATCTCCAAACCGCTTGCAGACTTGAGTACAGCCGCCCATTGCACACTGTCAAGCGGTGAGCCAATATCATCCACCGCCGGCAGCAAGATAAAATATTTCACGTCCACTATCCGCGAAGTTTTATCCGCACGTTCGAGCAAACGCCCCAACCGCCCAAAATGCCACGCTTCGTTGTGTGACATCGTGCCTTCCATAATGCCCGCAAACAAGTGTGCTTCCAATTTTAACTGCGTGAAAAAATCGAATTGATTCGCTGCTCCATCTGAATCCGTGTTGAAGGCGTAGGCTCGCGACGCATTTTGCACGAACAGATAAAATTTATTCACTTGCTCCCACATTTCCGACGAAATAATTTCCCGCACCGAACGAGCATTTTCGCGGGCTGCGGTCAGGCATGACAAAATTGAATTGGGATTTTCCGTGTCAAACGTCAAAAATTGAATCACGTTTTCTTTCGTAAATTCCTTAAAACGCTTGGCAAACAGCGAATCGTCGCCCGACACAAGAATAAGCGGCATCCACTGTTCACCGCCGTTCTCAATATTTGCAATGCTTGGTGCATCAAGCGTCAAGATAAAATTAACGGCAATAAACCGTGCGGTATTCTCCGCCCGCTCAATGTAGCGGTTCACCCAGTAAATCGAATCGGCAACACGACTTAACATATACTCAAAAATTCAAGGTTCAAGGATTATCATTGGTTGTTTACGTACCGAACGGATTTGAGCACAGAGGCGCAGAGGTACGTATCCGTGGGCAAAGAGTCAAGAACAGGTAAAACAAAAAAGTTGAATTTATTTCCAAACTCCGCGCCCTTTGCGCCTCTGCGCTCATTTCATCAAAAAGCGTGCGGCACTAAAGTTTTGGTTGTAGGACTCTTCTCGTTACCGCTTCTTTTCACCGCACAAGCACCCACGTGTCTTTGCTGCCACCGCCTTGCGAGGAATTAACCACAAGCGAGCCTTTGCGGAGTGCCACGCGAGTCAGTCCGCCCGGCAGCACGAAGACCCCAGATTTTCCGTACAAAATATACGGTCTCAAATCAACGTGTCGTCCCTCAAAACAGCCACCATCGCCCTCGCTGCCCACAATCGTCGGCACACGCGAGAGGGCAAGCGTCGGTTGGGCAATGTAATTGCGTGGGTTTTCGCGGACAAGGCGGCGGAAGGTTTCGCATTCTTCCGATGTGGCGTGCGGACCAATCAGCATCCCGTAGCCACCGGATTCGTTCGCAGCTTTGACCACAAGGTGGTTTATATTTTCTAACACGTACTCACGCTCTTTGTCGTCCCAGCAAATATAGGTCGGAACGTTTGGTAATATCGGCTCTTCGCTAAGGTAATATTTGATGATGCGCGGAACGTAAGCATACACGACCTTATCGTCCGCAACACCCGTTCCGGGCGCGTTTGCAAGCGCGACATTGCCGTTGCGGTACGCATCCATCAACCCCGGCACACCCAACATAGAATCAGCGCGGAACGCAAGCGGGTCGAGAAAATCGTCGTCTATACGGCGATAAATCACGTCCACACGGCGGAACCCCTTCGTCGTTCTCATATTCACAAAACCATTCACTACCACCAAATCCCGTCCCTCCACAAGCTCCACACCCATTTGCCGCGCCAAAAACGAATGCTCAAAATACGCAGAATTATAGACCCCGGGCGTAAGCACAACCACCGTCGGGTCAGTTTTATTGCTCAGGCTTTCGAGCATCCCAAGCAATTGTGCAGGATACTGGTCAACTGATTGCACCGCGAGGTCGTTAAAAAGTTCTGGAAACGTCCGTTTCATCACCTGACGATTCTCCAGAACGTAAGAAACACCGGACGGGCAGCGCAGATTGTCCTCCAGCACTTGGATAACGCCCGCGCCGTCCCGCACAAGGTCTGTTCCCGTGATGTGGCACCACACGCCTTGCGGCGGTTCCACGCCCACGCACGGCTTCAGAAAACCTTTGCTGGAAGAAATCACAAATTCGGGGATAACGCCATCGCGGACGATACGTTGGTCGTGGTAGAGGTCGTTGATAAAGAGGTTGAGCGCTTTGATGCGTTGCTGCAAGCCCGATTGGACGTGGAGCCAATCGCCGTACGAAACAATACGTGGCAGGATGTCGAAGGGGAAAATTTTCTCCACGCCCGCCGAATCGCCATAAACGTTGAAGGTGATGCCGAGATTTAGCAACGTTTGCTCGGCGCTGCTTTGGCGACGCGCCAAGTTCCCGCCGTCGAGCGAGTGAATTTTGTCCACCAATGCCTGTGCGCTCGCACGAGGCGTACCGTCCGCCTCGAACATTTCGTCATAAAACCCTTCGGTTGAGTATGAATCAAATTTCATGCGACCTCCGACGATGGACGATGCAACTATCAGTTTAAAATATTACAAGAATTTACACGAAAAACTAAACTTTATTCATAAAAAATCAGAAAAAACGCAAACATTTACGGAAAAAATGGAATTACCTTTGTTGAGTATGAATTTTTTAGTAGCTTATTTGAAATTATGAACCTCATCATACGCATAACAAACCACACATCTCACACACCAAACGGATAATTGTATGCATCAGTATTTTCCCTTACTCTCTCAGGTTGCTACACGCTATTTTCTGACATTGCTGGTTATCCTTCTTTCGACCACAACAGGGTATTCTCAAACGCTACAGTGGCAAAAAATTGGCAGCCCGGCTGGAGACATTATTCAGCATTTTGCGGTGAACGGCAATACGCTCTTTGCGGGGATGTTTGACACTGGAGTTTTTCGCTCAACGGATAACGGCGCAACGTGGAAGGCTGTCAATACTGACTTCACACCGACACCTGTTACATCTTTTATCGTAAACGGAACGGCATTGTTTATGGGAACTTCGTACAGAAGTGTTTTCCGTTCAACAGATAATGGCGAGAGTTGGACGATAGTCAACAAGGGATTAACGAATGGAGGCATTTCGTCTCTTGCAGTGGCTGGTACGACACTCTTTGTAGGAACATACGGGGGCGGTGTTTTTCGCTCAACCGATAATGGCGAGAGCTGGATGGTAGCCAATGAAGGCTTGACCAAGACATCTATCTATTCTCTTGTAGGATTTGGGACAACAATTCTTGCAGGAACGAGCGGTGGCGGGATTTTTCGCTCGACGGATAATGGCGTAACATGGTCGGCACTCACGACGGGTCTGACAACGGCATTTATCTCAGCCTTTGTAGTACATGGGTCAACAATTTTTGCGGGGTCGGCTGTCGGCATATTTCGCTCGACAGATAATGGAGCAACATGGACAACGGTCAATGAAGGATTGACGGACAAATATATCACATCCCTTGTGGCGATCGGGGGAACGCTCTTTGCGGGGACATCTATCGGCGTTTTTCGCTCAACGGATAACGGCACAAGCTGGACAGCGGTTAATGAAGGCTTGCCCTTGCCGAGTTCGCCTGTTCAGTCTCTTGCAGTGATTGGTACAACTCTCTTTGCTGGAACAACCCGCGGTGTTTTCCGTACCTCGCTCTCCACCGCAGTACAAACGCAATCGGAACCATCTTTCGCACTCACACAATATCCCAATCCTTTTTCCACCCAAACAACCCTTGAATACGAACTTCCAGCGCCTCAGCGTGTTCGATTAGTTGTCCTCTCCCCGCTTGGGCAAACACTGCTGACGGTGGTAGATGAATGGCAGCAGGCGGGACGGCATAGCATTCCGGCAAACATGAGTGGTTTTGCGAATGGTGTGTATATGGTGCGGTTACAAGCAGGTGGGCAATCGGAAGTGCGGATGCTCAATGTTGTTCGGTAAAAAACGGAAAAGAATGTGAGGTTCTAAATGGCAGCTCCACAGACGCGGGAACGTTGCATCAACAATTGTACGGGAAAACTGTAACCATTACGGACGTGATTATTCATACCTCAATGCTTCTATCGGTATCATGCGTGAGGCTTTCCGTGCTGGATAAAAGCCAAAAACCATACCAACCGTGCAAGAAAAACCAAAGGACAGAACAATTGTTGGCAAGGTAATTATGGCTTGCCAACCACTTAATGATTGAAGAAGAAAGGTTACTAAAAACCCAACCCCAATTCCAATAATACCCCCAAGTAGGCTTAAAAATATAGATTCTGTGAGAAACTGTCCTAAAATGACAGACCGTACTTATGTACCCATCTTTTGCAATCCGAATTTTATCTGCGTTGGAAAGAGATATGCCGGCAGAAATTTTGTCCCATACACCTTTTTCCGTGCGTTGGACTTCCGTTTTTCCCTTTACGACCAACACCTTAAAAAGCATTTGAGCGTGTGTAGCGGCACTACAAAAAATAAATACCCCAGCCAGTACCAACGACCAATACAATGTTTGTTTGTTTGTTTTCATGGCGTGTTCCCTCCAATAGAGTACGAGTATATCGTTACGAAATAGTTTTCGATTGTGTTTATAGGATTCGGTGTCGGAATGTTTTGAGAATCGGTTTAAGAGACAACGAATAAATTTCAAATACTCCTGCCGATAAAGTGCATGCTGTCAACGTTAGCGTAAAATCTACTTTATACGACCATTTATCTAATGCAGCGACCAATAACAGAACCATGAGAATCCATTCTGTTAATTGCACAACGATGCTGAGTGGTTGATAAAGCAGTTCGTAATGCTCCAAAAGGTAATGGAAGAGTACCATATTCAAATAACAAATAACGAAAGCAATAACAATGCTCATCGGTGTTGACATTTCATCAACGAATGTTTCGTGTAAAATCATGGAAATAATATTGGCGTGAATAACAACGCCATACATATCCGGCAGGCTTTTACCTGCATTACGTGGATTCATTGGCGTAAAAAATGTATCTTCCAGCGACTGGTCTGACAGGGTATAGCCCATAAATCCCATCAGTACAATCTTGCCTTGAAGGAAGCGTAAATCTACGGTTGAATCCAAAACATCTGCCGCATCAAGCGTATAAAATCGAGAATAATTGCCGCGATAATTGATTATTTCCGTTGGGTTTTTCCTCTGTAAAAAACGCGCTGCGGCTCCTGAGTCAAGAAGTTGAGCCAGCTTAACACTGAAGGCAAATTGCTCCGTATCTTTGACCAATTCACGTGGACTAAAAGAACGTACTGTGCGAAACCCAGCAGTAGAATCCATGATGATATTGGCAAACCCTTTATCGGCGTACTTACTAAATATTGGATGCGATGTTTCTAACGAATCGAACACGTCTTTTTCGGGATTCACCCCTGTTACCTTTGTCACCATAACCAGCTTATTGCGTTGAGGAGATGCCTGCTGCACGAAAGCTAATGCCTGAACAAGCGGAGAATCAATTTCTGGCGATTTGGGCTGACGAAAAAAAGCATCTATGCCAATAGCTGCGGGCTTTGCTGCCAAAATACGATTGATCTGATGTGCTACTTGATTACGCGGCAGATGAGCAATATTGACAATCACAATAGAGGTATCCGAAGCCGTTGCTCGTTCCGAACGAAGCCTTGAAAACACAAGATCGGTAATATCAAAATCAGAAAAAGCCTGTGCAAAAGGGCTAATAAACGAAACATTGACCGGAACCAACAGAAACCCACCGATTACGCCAAACACCAAGAGTGTGGCAAAAAAATGCTCTTTATCAAAAAGATATTTCATGGCATTGTTCGGTTAAATGCGGTCTAACGAATTATAAAGACTATCGGGAGACTCACCCAACAGTCAATTGGATAATTGTTTTGAATTGCTGGCGTAAAAACCACACTTTTCACAGCATTTATTGACGCTTCATTCAGTAGATCAGAATCGGTGCTTTCTACAATCCATTTTTTGGGTACACCGTTTTTACCTATCAAAACTCGAAGAAGAACCTTACCTTGAATATTGGCACGTCGAGCGACTTCAGGATAAACAACCTTTGATTGCAAATATTTAATATCTACATACGGTTCTTTTTCGACCGGAACAAACTGATATGGATCTGGCAAATCTTCTTCACGAACCTCTATTTTAACATCATCCGATGCCAACCCTAAATACCCTACATCCGTCCCATCGCCACCCTTTGTACTTGCCCTTGATACTTCCTGAATGTTTGCAAAGTCCTTCATATCCGGCGTTATGAGGGCATCGGGTACGGGAACCGGTGTCCCTGCCCGAGCCGCAGGACCGGACGAATTGGTAGGCGGTGGCGGCGGTGCTGCTATTTCTTGATTATCCGATGTTGGAGGAGGCGGAAGATTTGATAAGCGCATTTTTACAACACCTATACGACTTCCCTTCATGGCATCGTGCAATGAATTTAGCCACAGTTCATATCCTGCCAGCGCTAAACACAGCCCCAGAAATGTCACGGTAAATGATGCCATTGTTGCTCGTTTGCAAAATTCTTGCATTTCCTTAAAACCATACGGATGCCACCGATCATAGAAGGGGCGGAATACGCTATGCCCTCCGAGAGCGACATTTTTTTTCTCCGTTTGTAACTCACTACGCTGTATGCTTACAAAATGCTTTTTCATGATCATCACTCTTTCTTGTAAATATTCAGACAAAAATATTTGAATAAAAGATTTAAGACTCTTTTGTCTGAATATAAAATAACTATTTTTTTCCTTGTTGTCAACAATAAAACTTGAAAAATAAGCGTTTACGATTTCTTCACAACATTCGCATAATGGCAGGGGAAATTTCAATGAGCTTTATTGCTCTTCAGCACGAGGCGGAATGTTTTCGTTTGCTACTGAGACTGGATTTTCATGACCATGCAAACGAACTCCGAAGCGGCGAGCCTTATGCAGGTGGCGCGGTGCAATCCCTTCGTGAACGTCGAAGGCTTCGCTGATTTGCTGTAAGGTTACGCCATTCACAATAATGATAAGATAATCCCCTACTTCGACAAGGGTATCAGCAGCGGCGAGTTTCATCAATCGGTGTCTGCCACTATTGGAATCATTCGTCGTGGCAGATTTCGCAATACCAATCAGCAAGCATCCAAAGCGATGCCGTATCCCTTCAAATACTTCTCCGTATCTTTTACCCGCAAAGGGGTTGGTCTCCGTCACCAAAAATTCGGCAATGTCGTAATCATCTTCCGATGTGGCGGAGGATAGGAGGTCTGTGCTAAAATCAGCAACGTCCGGCTCAAAAATATAGCTGGCTATTAACTTAGCAGCAATTTCATTTTTGGATAATGTGTACGCTGCTCCAGCTATATGAAACGTCTGCCGAAGCTCGGCATCGTCGAGCGATACGATAAACTTTAATTGAGGATAGGTATGCTTCAGATTCAGCATTGCCACCAACTTCTCCACGTCCGTCGGATGATTGAGAAATACAATCAGCGATTCGGTAATATTCACATGGTGAAATACTTCAGTTTCATCTAAGGGAGAAAAAAGCACAAACACGTGATCTTGGTCGTAGAGCTGATAAATACTATCTATATCGTCTTTGCTGTTTGTGATAATGGCGACGTGACGGTGTGCGGCGACTAAAATATCGGTAATTTTTTTCGCAAATGGGTTCCATCCAATAATGACGATGTGTTGGTGGAATTGTGTGCCTTTATATCCCATTTGTTTTTTCTTTCTGTATAATGTCAATGATTCTGAGATTTTACCGATAAGGATACCCAACAATCCGATGCTGAAAATCAGGAACACAAAACCTATGAATCTCCCGAAGGGTGTTATTGGGTATCTATCGCCGTAACCGACTGTAGTCAATGTTACCACCGAATACCACAGAGCATCTCCCAATGACTTAATATTGGCTTCGTTGTGCTGTTGTTCACTCAGCAGTAAGAGTTCGAGCAGCAAATAATAAACAATAAAACCAAAAGGTACAATCAACATCCATCGTTTTTGGGTATGCCACATATACGCCTCATTTGCTCGATTCCGGACATAATTTTTCTTCATTTAATCGTGCTTCTATAACTTCTTGCAATCACCGAAACAAGAGTGGTGAGAGTTTTCGGGTACGGCAATATTGCTCAAAATCACAGAGGAACCCTTCATAACTTGTGCCGGTAACATGTGCAGCAGCACGAAGGAGTTCGTTCAATTCATCGGCTGGATAAGAGTGTTCCTGTTTGTAATTACGGAAATCTAATTCTGCCGCCTCAAGAGTGACAAGCCACGTTTGAAGCCCCCATGTTTCCTTGAGAAAACATTGTAAATCATGATGATGGGTAGTATTCATTGGTGTGCAAGATTTAAGTGTGGGGTAATTCCGTGGATTACAAAATCCTATGGCTGTGATACCATCGAAATACTGCTACGAACAATATTGGGGAGTTCCACACGGAATACTGCTCCTTGCCCCAATGAACTTGTACACTGAACTTTCCCGCCCAATGCCTCCACCAGCCGTTTTACGATAGCTAATCCCAATCCTGTAGAGCTTTCATTACCCGTTGGTTTTGCACTCAATCGTGTAAATTTGTCGTACAAATGCGGTTGCTCTTCTTCGCTGATGCCAACCCCTTCATCCTGCACTTCAAACACCAACAAGATACCGTCCACAACAACGCCGTGGTTGTGCAATCGAACGGTTATTGTGGAACCTAATGGAGAGAACTTGACAGCATTCGAGACGAGGTTGTCTGCAATTTGTTCCAAAAACATTCGATCTGTGTTGACATGAATTGGTTCTGCATCTTCTTCCACTACGAAAACAAGCGACTTCGCTTTGGTTTTTTCACAATATGCGTCAAGTGTTTTATGAAGCACATCTTGTGCAACAAACTCTTTTATGTGAGGCTTCAAACCTTGTGTTTCAATACGATTGATGTCCAAGAGCTTTGTAATCAGTTCCGACATTTCCGCAGCACTTTCAAAGATCGTCTGTCCAATTTCGCGGCGTTCGCTATCACTCATAGTTGCTGTTTTTGCTAATAGCTCCGATAAACTATGAATGCCGGAGAGCGGGTTTTTGAGGTCGTGCGAAGTAATCCCCAAAAATTCATCTTTTTCATGGTTGAGCCGTGCAAGCTCGGCGTTTTGATGCACCATAAATTCCCGTGCGTGCTTGATTTCTAAGTGCGTACGAACGCGCGAAAGAAGCTCGGCGCTGTCGAATGGTTTCGGCACAAAATCCACAGCACCAGCCTCAAAACCCTCCAAAATGTACTGCCTATCAGAGTGAACCGTCAGGAAAACAACTGGAATGAGGCGTGTTTCCTCCATCTCCTTCAGCCGTCTGCACACCTCAATGCCATTCATCTTTGGCATAGCAATATCCAGCAAAATTAGGTCTGGTTGGCTTTCTTTCGCGGCGGCAAGGGCATCGGCTCCGTTGGTTAATAAGGAAAGTCGAAAGCCATTTGCCCGCAGCAAATTTCCAACTAATTGGAGGTTCGTTGCTGTATCGTCCACCGCCATAACAAGGCTGGTGGCAACTTTTTCATGGATAAACGGATGTTCCATTGCTATATCTTTGAGTGGTGTGGCGCTTTTGTACCAAAGGATACAACGTTATTTCCCGCTTTTTTTTCTCTCGGTTTTTAACGTTTCTAACCATTTTGTCAACACCGCGAGTTCTTCGTCACTGCCCTTAAATTTTTTTGAATGTTTTTCTCCCTTTATTGACTCTTTCTTTTGCAAATATTTGCTCATCCAGTCGGCACTTCGTTCTAAGCCTACACCAGATAAGTCTGGCACTTCTTTATCTTTGTCAATTTTTTCCTCTTCATCCGCTTTTTTGGAAATACCTTGTGCAACAATAGCATGACAACTGATACATTTATTTTTAAGAAAAATTGCCTTCCCATCCTCCTGAGAAAGTGCCGGCGGTGCCTTGATAACGGACAATACGACAACTGCTGGTACAAAAGCAGTTAATAGCTTTTTCATAACGAACACCCTTGTGAAAACTTGTGAAAATAAGAGTTGAAAGAAAAAAAACGGTATAACTTTTATGATATATTAAACCCGGGAACTACGCACCTTTTACTCCCTTTTGGACGATAGAACCGTCTTTTATTCGGCTGTCCGATTCCCTGTTCTTACGGGGTCGGGCTGTCGAATACAACGCCGCGTCAATCCGACAGCCCGCTAAGAAGCGGACAGCCGGAAATAAAAAATAGCATT
>JANYIG010000189.1 GCA_025358765.1 Candidatus Kapaibacterium sp. | reverse complement strand
TGGCGAAGCCAGACGGGGTGTTGTCTCACGTGCTATTCCCACTACCTCGCCCGAGTCAGACGGCTGCCGTCTCCGGCTGCCACCCCTTCGCCTGCCGTCTCCGCTGACGCAATGCGTCAGGCGAAGGGGAATCTGAAGAACGTAGCAGCCCTGCATATTGAAAGGGGATCGTAATTCGTGCAGCCGTTCCACCACCAGCGCGAGCGAAAAACTCAAGCCGCCCTGCTGCTGCATACAGAAGCTGAAGCCGTGAACGAACATTCCGCAAACCCACACCCGTGCTGTGTTCCACCGTCCAGCCCTCTGGAAACCCTGCACCATCGTCTTCCACCGTAATAACAAGTTCCCCACCCTGCCGTTTTGCCTCAATTCGCAACAACCCAGCCCCTATGCGTCCTCCAATGCCGTGCAACACAGCATTTTCCACAAGCGGCTGCAACAGAAATGTGGGAAGCAGCGCGGTTTCAGCCTCTGGCGCAATGGCAAATTCCACGCGCAAACGGTCTTGAAAGCGGATTTGTGGTCCAATGAAATATCATTCTGCCGCACGACGAGCATATCGTAGATTTGTGAGTTGGTGATGGCTGTCACAAGCGCCCAGAAACATACAATGCCCATAATGCCAAGCCAAAGCTGTCGTTGTGAGTACTCTACCACTTTGGTTATCCTTTGTATTTCATCGTGCCGCGGGCAAAATCCACGAACCCATGCAACACAAGTTTGAAGGGGTTATGCCCCACAAAACCTGTTGTGATGCCATAGATAGGCTGTTCTTGTTCTTCGATGTATGTTCCGAATATTCTATCCCATATCATAAAAACGCCGCCGAAGTTTTTGTCTAAATACTGCGGGTTCGTGGCGTGATGCACCCTGTGTGCTGATGGCGTGTTTACGAACCCTTCCAACAATCCAAGTTTTCCAACAGCTTCAGTGTGCAAAAAGAATTGATACAATAATCCTCCACTAATACTTGCAATAACGAATTTCGGCGGGAAACCGATGATGATAAGCGGAAGATAAAAAAATACGCCGAAAATACCACTAAACCAGTTCAGACGGTAGCTCGTGGTCAGGTTCATCCACGGGCTGGAGTGATGCACCACGTGGAACGTCCAGAAAAACTGTACTGTGTGCATGATGCGATGATGCCAATAATACACGAAATCCGACAGAATAAACGTAAGTATAAACACTCCGGGGTTTTCCGGCATTGGCACAAGTGCGAGCGAAAACGCCAGATTTGACCAATACAATTGATAACTGAACAGCCCGATTTTTGCAATTTGAAAACCAATCAAAATCACGACGTTAGCGAGCGTTTCTTTAGTGTTGTACGCGTGCTTGTGTTTGCGCCAGCTCCAGAGGATTTCGGCGGCTATCAGAACGCTCATCACGCCCAACAGCGCAAGCAAGGCAGAATGCGATAGGTGAATCATATCAAGCCCCTCAAAAAAATGATTAAAAATACCGTGATTACTGGGCAACATTCGTCGTATATCCGCGCCGTGCTATCGTTTGAACTTGCCGGTACAACACGCGCTGTGGTATAGTTGTGTTGCGTTGTGCCGTCGAAGGTGATGAATTGTGACGTTAGCACAAGCGTGGTAGGCGCATAAACATATTCGGAAAGCGTGGTATTGCTGCGCGAACTTGTGTACGATGTTCGGTGTCAAGCGAAAGCCAGCTTGAACCCCGAACGCGCTGCAACGTCCATCGGTCTTTGGGGTTTGCAATGGAAAGCTCTAACGGTAATGATGCGAGCGTTGCCCCAAAATCAAGCGATTGCACACTGACATCGGCTTCATTTGTAACGTCGGTACTTGTGTCTGTGGTATCTACAACGGATGATTTTGAGCATCCTCCTAAAGTGAACGCAACAATGCACAGGCTACAAACAAGAAAAAACCGAATAACACGAGCCTTGACTATATGGTAATTCATAGTGGTAAGAAATTTAGATGAAAAAATAGTGTTGTATGATCGTGCCGCCAAACGCTGTGGCAGCGCTTCCCCAATCATTATGATGCAAATATATGGCGCGAAAGAAAAGAAGAATAGGCGAATGCTGCCAAGTGGAGATGGGATGCAGCGAGTAGAGATTTTTTTTGAATGGAGTCAGGCTCGAGAACGGCGCAAGTGCTTATACAACCTGATGCCCTCTTGTGTAACGGATTCCCACGAATAGCGTTCTGTGGCAGTTATGCGGGCATTGTTTCCTATTTGCTGTTTTAGGATAGGATTATTCAGCAAGGTATCTATAGCATGAAGGATTTCTTCCGGTGTATCGGCAAGCAGGATATTTACACCATGCTCTGCGGCTATGCCCTCAGCGCCAATACGCGTGGAAATGATAGGTTTTCCCATACTCATTGCCTCGACGATTTTCACCCGCATTCCCCCGCCACTGAGCAACGGCACAAGCATGATGTCGAACTGTTGCATAAATTCCGGTGCGGACGGAACGTTTGGATGCACCGTCACGCCTTGCTCAGAGGCATATCGCAGAATATCATCCAATGGATTTTTCCCGCCAATGTGGAATTCAAGGGTAGGAAATTTCTGCCGCACGAGCGGAAACACCGCTCTCATAAACCAATGAACACCTTCTTGGTTCGCAATCCAATCCAAACTGCCAAAAAAGAAAAGGGTATTCTCCTGTGTTGTCAGATGCTCTCGCGGCGTAAAAAACTCAACATCTACACCCGCCGGCATCACCGCCATTACACCCGTGTAGCCCATAGCACGAATGGTTTGTGCGTCCTCCGGCGTGATGGCAAGAATACCGTCCATCTGCTGAAAATAGCGTTGTTCGAGGGCTTTTAATCGTCGCGCCAAAAGCCGCATGTACCAACGCTTGAGCAAATTCGGTTCGTTTGCAGCCAGCCGCTCTCGAATTTTGTATTCCACATTATGTGTTCGCAAGACGACGGGAGGAATCACAAACGGAATATCCGTGTTTGTTTGCAATGCACGAATGGCATCAATCACATACGCGGCATACACAAACTCAATGTGAATGATATCGAACGGGTCATCAAGCTCTGCAGCGCTCAAAATCTCGCTCCGAACAAGATTAATAAATTCTTGCGACACATATCGCTCCGCGTTATACGGCATCGTGGAGAAGAGATTCACAAACGCTTTGTAAGGTCGAATATCGGTGTTGATGTCCACCGTTTTGATACGCTCACACACGCCTTGCATCACCTCTGACGGTTGATGGTGCTTGTTTGTATTGAGCGCAAGAAAGGTAATCCGGTGACCCGCAGTATGAAGAGCTTTCGTGACGTTGTAAACAGCAATAGCACCGCCGTCGTCAAGCGGGAACGGGATTCGAGGCGCAATTTGGAGAATATGCATACACCACCGCTTCGTTAGACTTTTTGTTAGATTTGTGGTGACGAAAGTGTCGTAAACAGCGCCTCAAACCTATCGGCGATAGCTTCAATATCAAACGTCTGTTCGGCATACCGTCGCGCATTGGCTCCCAACCTTGCGCGGAGTTGTTCATCGTTATACAAATTCATCGCGGCGGCGCAAAAAGCAGCATGATCGTTGGGCGGAACCGCTATACCCGTCTGGTGTTCAGTGACGATGCGGCTTACAAGGTTTTCTGGTGGAACCGCCAACAGAATTGCTTTTCCCGCACAATGATACGTCATTACTTTGGACGGCACAGAAAACACACCCGCTTTAACGTCAAGAATTCCCAGCAACACATCCGCCGCCGCCAGCACACGCGGCAACTCGTGGTACGCCACATAATCCATAACGTGTAGATTCGACAACCCCAACAAGCGTTGTTGCTCACGCAACCACTCTGCGCCTAAACCTTCCGAACAAACAATAAGACGGCAATCTGGCTTGGATTCAAGCCTACGAGCAAGGTCAATAAGGATATCCGTATTGTGTTTCAGCCCCAACGTGCCGGAATAGATAAAATTAAATCCAGATTCAAAGCTATACTGCTGCGACCACGCGTTCACTTTTGGCATAAGCGGCATTTCCTCAAGCGGAGCCCAGTTGGGAATGGTCACGATGCCCGACGAGCGCACACCAGCACGAAGCAACTGTTTCTCAAAATCATGCGTAATGGTAATAACCGCATCACTTTCGTGCAAAAGCTGCTCTTCCAACGCGACAAAATAATTCCCGATAGCACCTCCGATAAGCGGTATGCTACTCGCCACTACGTTTTTGATGCCAACGCCAAGCATATCTTGGAGCCAAAACACGAATTGAGCACAAGCTGCTTTGCTTGCCTTCAACGCCTGACGTTGAACAGCGAGCGGGGTATTTGCCGAAAGAACGATGTCCGGCGAAAAAGCATGAATTTCTGCTCGCAGCAACCGCGCATAGCGCAGTTCCTGCCAATATCGCTTCACCGGAGAATATTTGGCAACATCGTGGGGAAGATGAATAGCGCGAATCTGGAAATACGGATTTTCACTATCACCGTCATTGGAAACATTTCCATGCGGTGATTGAAGTGACCCCGAATAAAGATGTAACACCTCATGCTTTCGAGCAGCAAGTGTGCGGCTAAGCTGTATTTGAAACGGATGCCCGCAATAGTCATGGACGAGGATTCGCAACGTGTGTCCTCCTGATATGGGAGGTTGTATAAAACTTTAATATTTTTATCATGTAATTTGCAATAATAACAATCCATCACATCTGCTCTGGCGCGGTAATGCCCAGAATCGTCAGACCATTTTTCATCACAATCTGTGCGGTGCGGGCAAGCGCAAATCGTGCTTGCATCAGTGCTTCTGCCTCGCCCAGAATGCGACATTCGTGGTAAAACTTGTGGAACGCAGCTGCAGCCTCGCGTAAATACTCCGCGATTGTCTGCGGTTCCAATGTCTCACCCGCTTTGGCGACGACTTCGGGGAAACGCAGCAGCGTTTTGATAAGCTCGATCTCTGCCGAATGTACAAGTAATGCCGTGTCTGCGGCTGCATCTACTTTCACACCACGCTCTTCTGCCGTGCGGAGTATCGAGCAAATCCGTGCGTGAGCATATTGCAGATAAAACACCGGATTTTTTTCGGATTGTTCTTCTGCCAAACCAAGATCGAAATCCAAATGCGTGGAAACACCACGCATCACAAAGAAAAATCGCGTCACGTCTGCACCCAATTCTTCAATCAAATCATCCAACGTATAAGCCCGCCCCGTGCGCTTGGACATCTTCACGGCTTCGCCGTCTTTGGTAAGCGTCACGAATTGGTGAATTACCACACGCACTTTGGATTTGTCCTCGCCAAGCGTTGCCACAGCCGCCATCACGTCTGGGATGGTGGCTATATGGTCTGCGCCAAAAATATCCACCACAAGGTCGAATTTCCTGTTATGGAGTTTATCGTAGTGATACGCAATGTCAGGCAAACGATACGTCGGTTCGCCGGAAGATTTGATGATAACACGGTCATCGGTCAGCCCCATTTTTGAGAGTGCAAGCCATGTTGCGCCGTCTTTTTCATACACCACACCACGCGAACGCAGATCTTCGACCGTTGCCTTCACTTTGCCGTCGGTGTACAGCGAATCTTCATTAAAAAACTCATCGTGGCGAATATTCATGCGCTCCATCGTCTTGCCAATGGTCTCAAAACACCATTGTTCGGCGGTTTTGCGGCAAAGAGTGAGCGTTTTTTCCGTCGGCTCTGCAAGCGCCTCGCCGTGCTGTTTCTGGAGTGCAGCAGCAATTTCGCGGATGTATTCGCCGCGGTATAAACTATCGTCCTCTTCTGCTGTCGGGAACGGATTTGCACTTGGATTCAACAGCTCCAAATAGCGCTTGTGAACGGACTTGCCGAGATTATTCATCTGGTTGCCGGCGTTGTTAAAATAATATTCCCGCGTTACGTCGTAGCCGTTCCACACAAGAATATTCGCAATCGTGTCGCCGATAGCCGCATTGCGCCCATGCCCCACGTGCAGCAAACCCGTTGGGTTCGCACTCACGTACTCCACGTTTGCCTTCACACCCTTGCCAATCTCCAACCGACCAATGTTTTGCCCCTGTTTGAGCAATTCTGCTACCTGCACGGCATAAAACATCGGCGAAAACGTAACATTGATAAACCCAGCGCCGGCAATCTCGACCTTTGGAACGAGCGTAGCATCAAGCCGCAGCGCAGCAACGATGTCTTGTGCGACCTGACGAGGATTTTTTTTGAGCGTTTTGGCAAGCGTCATTGCGACATTTGCGGATAAATCGCCGTGTTCGGCTTGACGCGGGATTTCAAGGGCAATTTCAGGCACGTCTTCTACGCCGATTGCCCGCACTGCGGCTTCAAGAAAGGGTTTTAGATAATTTTTCATGGAGTATGATGGTTGTGATTTGTCGCAATTTGCAATAATATCAATATTTTTAGATGTGATTCACTGGCGGCTCGTACAGTGCAAATTTTGCCAATCCCGTGCGTTGCAACCAATGCCGAACGGACACACCAAGTACACCAAAGCCGTAGGTAACGCTGCGCCGGAAGTTGATGGACGATGCTTCCTCGAAATATTTGGTCGGACAGGTCACTTCTGCAATGTCAAACCCCGCATACACAAGCTGCGAGAGCATTTGATTATCGAACACAAAATCGTCCGAATTTCGCATAAAATCTATTGCTTCGAGCGCTTCGCGGGAAAATGCGCGGTAGCCCGTATGATATTCCGAGAGTTTTTGCCCAATCAGAAGATTTTGCGTTAGCGTAAGAAGGCGGTTCGCAATATATTTGTACATAGGCATTCCGCCTCGCAACGCTCCCTTGCCCAAAATCCGTGAGCCAAGCACGACGGGATACACATCATTCGCAATCAAATATGCCATCGAAGGAATAAGTTTCGGCGTATATTGATAGTCTGGATGCAGCATTATCACAATATCAGCGCCGATTTCGAGGGCTTTTGAGTAGCACGTTTTTTGGTTGCCGCCATAACCTTTGTTCTGTTCATGGCGAATAACGTGATGAATCCCCAACCGATGTGCTTCCTCGACAGTGTTATCACGGCTGGCATCATCCACAAGGATTACCTCATCCACAATAGCATTTGTGCCGCCAATCGGTATTTCACGGTAGGTTTGTTCAAGTGTTGCTTGAGCGTTGTATGCAGGCAGTACAACAACAATTTTTTTTTCGTGTAGCATTATGAAAGTCAGTGGTCAGTGGTCGTTCGTCATTGGGCGCGATTTACGAGCATTTGTGCGGATTATCACTACGTCACGACTGACAAATGACCAAGCACAAATGACTAATGACCAATGACGAACAACAAAACAAGCATCTAATTTAAACCTCAAAACTCAAACCTCAAAACTAATTACCGCATGGAACGATTTACCGGACTTCTTGGCATCGCTTGTATCCTCGCTCTCGCCTACGCCCTTTCCAACAATCGCAAACGTATCAATTACCGTCTGGTGTTGACGGGACTTGGTTTACAGCTCGTATTGGCGGTGTTTATCCTCAAAGTCCCGCTTGGTCAACAGCTATTTGCAGCCTTAGGCGCGGCTGTGTCGCAGTTGTTGGATTACTCAAACAAAGGTGCGGAGTTCGTGTTCGGTATTCTCGTTCACAAAGAAACGCTCGAAAAAGTCTTTGGCGCTGGTAGCAGTTTCATTTTTGCGCTCAAAGTAATGCCCACAATTATCTTCGTTTCGGTGTTAGTAAGCGTTGCGTACCACATTGGATTGATGCAGCGCGTGGTAGCGGTAATTGCCAAAGGTGTGTATTTGTTGATGGGCGTGAGTGGTTCGGAAGCGCTCTCGAACGTCGCAAGTGCTTTTGTGGGGCAGGTCGAAGCGCAGATTATGATTCGCCCATATGTTCCGGGCATGACGATGAGCGAATTGCTTGCTTCCATGGCTGGTTCTATGGCTTGTATTGCGGGCGGCGTGATGGCGGTGTATATCTCTATGGGTGTTCCCGCACCGTATCTGATTGCGGCAAGCCTCATGGCGGCTCCAGCGGCACTCGTAATTGCAAAAATTGTCTATCCCGAAACCGAAGAGTCTGAGACAAAAGGAATTGTTAAACTGCAAATCGAAAAACAAGACGCAAACCTTGTGGATGCTATCGCGCATGGCGCTTCCGACGGCATGAAAGTGGCAATAAATGTTATAGCAATGTTGATTGGTTTTATTGCCCTGATTGCGATGGTGGACGCAATATTAGGCGGCGCGGGTTATTTTGCTGCAACGCAGTGGGGCTGGTCGTTTGCTGGTATTGGCATTGATCTCGCTACGCTCAGTTTGAAGCAAATTTTGGGTGCGCTGTTTGCGGGTTTTGCATTGGTGATGGGTGTTCCCATGCCTGATGTACAGCGCGTTGGCTCGCTGCTCGGAACAAAATTCGTCATTAACGAGTTTGTGGCATACTCCGACATGTCGGCAATGCTCGCCAAAAGTGTCCTCACACCAAAAGCAGTGGTGATAGCAAGTTTTGCGCTCTGTGGTTTTGCAAATTTGAGTTCGATAGCTATCCAAATCGGCGGCATCGGCGAACTTGCGCCTTCGCGCCGTTCCGACTTGGCAAAACTTGGCGTACGAGCCCTAATTTGCGGCACTTTGGCATCGTATCTGTCCGCGACCATTGCAGGGATGTTGATGTAAATAGTTACGCTTGATAACGATATTCTGAAATCCGTGCATATTCTTTTCGTCACTCCTGGCTTTGCAGCAGACGAACACGATACAACGTGTATCCCATCACTGCAAGACCTTGTACACGCCTATCTACGCTTATACCCTGAATTGCGGCTCAGTATCATTGCGTTACATTACCCGTTTCGCGGAGGTTCCTACACGTGGCATGGCGTGGCTGTGTATAGCGCTGGCGGGCGGAACAGTAAAATAGTAAAACCTCGAACATGGTTCCGCGCCTTACACCATATCCACAGGCTTCACAAACAGGAGCCTATCACAACCATCCATTCCTTCTGGCTTTCCGAAAGTACAATGCTTGGTCAATATGCGGCGCGGCAATACAACGTACCCCACATTGCAACCATCATGGGACAAGACGCAAAAAGCGGCAATCAATATCTTCGCTTTATCAACACACGTTCTTTACATATCGTAGCGCTTTCCAAGTTTGCAGCACAAGTTTTCGCCAAGTGGACAGGAAAAACGGTGCAAAATATTATCCCGTTTGGCGTTGATACCACTGCAAGTGTGTCCTTGAATAAAACACGGGATATTGATATATTAGGTGTTGGTTCGGTTATACCACTCAAGAATTTTTCCCTGTTTGTCCATATTGTTGCCCGCATTCGTCTCCAGTTTCCGAACGTTCGAGCATTGATAGTCGGCGCACACGTGGATAGCAAGGAATTGAAGCATTTGCGAGAACTTATTGCCAATCTTCACCTTGAAAATACAGTCGAACTTATTGGAGAAGTTCCACGAACGGTGGTCTATGAATACATGACGCGCAGCAAACTTTTGCTCCACACTTCAATATATGAAGGGCAGGGTCTTGTGCTGACAGAGGCGCTTCACTGTGGTGCATACACCGTAAGTTTTAACGTTGGCTATACCTTACATCATCCGAAAATGCTCGTTTGTGATAACGACAAGTGTTTGAGTGATGCAGTTCTCGCTCATATGGAACGAACCAATCTTGACGCAACACCTGTCACCGTTCCAACTATTGATAATACAGCACAGACATATTTTCACCTCTATCACCGTTCGTGATTGCAATTCAAATGCTTGCGACTTCACCATATCGCGTTACCGAAACAGAATTAACTGCGGTGGGTTCTTCCATTGTGAACACACTGCTCTACTTCGACATTTTTCGTTATCCTTTGACGGGGCATGAACTCTGGCTGTTGAATGATTGTTCTCAGGCAACACCCGAAGATGTCCACGAACAAGCCATACTGCTGGTGCGGAATGGATATATTTACGAGCGCGAAGGCTTTTATTTTGTCAATGCCGATGATTTAATCGTCCAAGAACGTCGGAATAAAAATGCACTGGCACAAAAATATCATGGAGCGGCAGGATTTTTTTCTCGGTTGATTGGAGCATTTCCCTTCACAAAAGCCGTTTTTTTATCCGGGTCGTTATCGAAAAACTGTATGGATGCTGCGTCGGACATTGATTATTTTATTATCACCAAGCCCGGACGCTTATGGCTCAATCGGATGCTTCTTATTCTGTTCAAAAAAATCGCCCTTTTAAATTCACACAAATTTTTCTGTGTCAATTATTTTATTGACAACGACAACCTCGAAATTCCTGATAAAAATATTTATACAGCAATCGAAATTGCTTTTCTTGTTCCGACCTACAATGACGCGCTCTATCACGCATTCATGGCGAAGAACTACTGGGTTACGGAATACCTCCCACATTTTCCATTGCGTCCGACCACCGACACGCTCCCCGCACGGTCAGGGCTTCTTAAAACATCAGTTGAGCATTTTCTTGAAGGCTCCGTAGGCGATTGGCTGGACGATTATTGTTTTAGGGTAACGGTAAACAGATGGAAAAAAAAGTTTCCTCATCTCAGTGATGATGAATTTGAACTCGCCCTACGCTCAAAAAAAGACGTTTCCAAACATCACCCGAATAATTTTCAGCACCGTGTGTTGCAAGCCATAACGCAACAACGAGCTGCATTTGAAGTCAAACACAACGTGCGTCTTCACTAATATGGCTTCTCCAACATGGCTTCAATCCTGCTTACGCACTCCTATTTTTTGCGCTTCGACCCGAAGCAATTAAAACAACAGCAGCCATATCCGCCGCTCGGTACACTTTATGCCGCCTCCGTTCTCCGTGACGCTGGATTTTCCATTGCCTTGCACGACACAATGTTTGCTCGCTCCCCTGACGATATTGTCGCAACGCTAAACAGCAAAACGCCTAACTACGTTGTTTTGTATGATGATGGCTTCAACTATCTCACAAAAATGTGTCTGACCAATATGCGCGAAGCAGCGTTTCGCATGATTCGCCTTGCCAAAGAATATGGTTGCAACGTGATTGTCTCAAGCTCCGATGCCACCGACCACTATGAACAGTATCTGGATAACGGTGCAGACATCGTGATATTTGGCGAAGCAGAACGAACGTTGCGAGAGACCATTCAACACTTTGAAGCATCTACCTCATTAGAGGAAATTCCCGGCATTGCCTTCCGACGAGGAACGACAACGCTACGGACAGCAAAACGCGCCGTGATGGACGATTTAGACACTTTGCCATTTCCTGCTTGGGATTTGATTGATGTCGAACAGTACAAAAACACCTGGAACAAGCGTTATGGCTATTTTTCGCTTAATGTCGCCACGACTCGCGGATGCCCATTCAAATGCAATTGGTGTGCAAAACCGATTTATGGCAACCGCTATAACTCGCGCTCACCACAAAATGTTGTGCAAGAATTGCTGGAGCTTCAACGGAGATTCGGCATTGAGCATATTTGGTTTTGCGATGATATATTTGGCTTAAAACCCTCGTGGGTGCAAGAATTTGCAGAAGAAGTGACACGAACAGGGCTAAAATTTCGCTTCAAAATTCAATCCCGTGCGGATTTATTGCTCAAAAGCGGCACGGTGGAAGCGCTTGCCAAAGCAGGCTGTGAGACGATTTGGATGGGAGCAGAATCTGGTTCGCAGAAGATTTTGGATGCGATGGACAAAGGTATCACTGTCGAGCAAATTTATGAGGCGACCAAAACCATCAAACGTTATTTGATGAAACCTGCTCTGTTTCTTCAATTTGGCTACGTGGGAGAAACGAAAGAGGATATTGATGCAACGGTTCAAATGGTACTCGACCTTATGCCCACAGATATTGGTGTTTCAGTTTCGTACCCTTTGCCGGGTACGGTTTTTTATGAAACGGTCAAACAAGACCTCCGCACAAAAGCAAATTGGACGGATTCAGACGACCTTTCTCTGATGTTTCGTAGCACATACCCACCAGCATTCTACAAACGCTTGCATCGTTTTGTCCACAAACTTTTTCGGGGTCGGCAGGCAATACAATCGCTCCAAAACGTTCTTAAACACCCTTCCATGCTCAATAGCACACAGCTTCGATCGGCACTGTCAATTGTATATTTCCTCCCCGCCGCCGCGATTGACAAACTACGTTTACATTTTTTACTTCAACATCCATGAGTTATGCAGTGACTATTCAGGAACAACGCACCAATGCTGCATTTTCTAAACAGTCATCTGGATTTGACGAAAATGAGCGCGAAAACCCAATCATACAATGGATGCGCCACCGCATTCAGCAACAAGTATTGTCGCATTTGAAGCCCAACAATACGTTACTTGAACTCAACGCAGGTACGGGTATAGATGCTGTCTTTTTCGCACAGCATGGCGTTGAGGTTCACGCAACGGACAGTGCGGAGGGAATGCTTGCACAAATAGAGCAAAAGGTGGAACGGTATGGTCTTCAAAAACAAGTTCGGGTGCAGTGTTGTTCATTTAATCAGCTTCAAACACTCAACGGCAATCAATATGACCACATTTTTTCAAACTTTGGAGGCTTAAACTGCGCGGAAAACCTCGCATCGGTCATTCACTCAATAAAAGCACTGATGAAGCCTTCTGGCTATGCAACACTCGTGTTGATGCCACCCATTTGCCCATATGAGATTTTTTCTGTCCTAAAGGGAAATACGTCAACCGCTTTCCGGCGACTACAAAAGCACGGCGCAATAGCACATATTGAGGGTGTATATTTTAAAACATTTTATTATTCGCCGCGGTATGTTGAACAGGCATTTGGAAATAATTTTGAGCGCGTTACGCATATGGGGTTAGCGTCGTTCAGTCCGCCGCCTCATGGGGAACATCTTGCCAAACGTTACCCAAGGCTGTACGCTGCTGCGGCTCGCCTTGATGAACAACTTTCGCATCTGCCGCCTTTTCGGTCGTGGGCAGATCATTATCTTATTTGCTTTCGCAAAAAATAACGTAGCGGGAAGGTATAATACAATCTATGCGAATTACGGGCGGAGATTTACGCGGCAGAACTATTGTCACAAGCGGCTTTCAGGGCATTCGCCCCACAACCGACCGCGCCCGCGAGACCATATTCAACATTCTGGCGAATCATTGCGACGTTGAGGATGCTTCCGTGCTGGATTTATGCGCCGGAAGCGGGGCGCTTGGCATTGAATCCTTAAGTCGTGGTGCTGCATCTGGAGTATTCATCGAAAAAAGCCGCTCGAATGCTCGTTTGTTGGAACAAACCCTCGCACAGCTTGGATTGCAAGATGCTGCGCGAGTTCTGGCGCTTGATGTCTTGAAGGGAATCCCTCTGTTAGCCGCCGAAAAAAAAACATTTTCCCTCATTTTTTGTGACCCGCCTTACGCGGCAAAGCTCATCAATCCTGTGTTTTTGACATTGATTGCGAGCAATTGTATGACAGAAGGCGGCATTTTTGTTGCCGAACACGATACCCGTGAGATTGTACTCGTTCCGAAAGGCTGGCAAAAGCTGACAGACCGAAGTTTTGGCGAAACGGTGGTGGAATTTTTTATCAACGAATCCTCCTCCGACGCTTCGGCGACTATTTCGCTTGTTGAGGGATAATTTCTCCCGATGCCGCTTCAATCTGTATTTCTTCAACACGTTGTTTCTCCTCTTCCTCAAACCCTCGGTCAACAATTATCTGCGCGTAATCCCACGCACTTTGGCGAATCGTCCGTTTGAAGTCGTTTTCGTAATCAACAGCAATCAAGCCAAACGTCGGCTCGAAGCCATATGTCCATTCAAAATTATCAAGATTCGACCAGTAAAAATACCCCCGCACGTCCATCCCCTTGCTATGCGCCTTTGCGACTTGTTTCAAGTGCTTTCGGATAAATTGAGAACGCCATTCGTCATCATCAGTGGCAATGCCGTTTTCTGTGATATACATTGGCAACCCCAGTTCATTGTGCAACCGTTTGAGGCACTTGTACAGCCCTTTCGGATACGTCGCCCAGCCGGATTGTGTCAATCGTTCGTTCCCTGTCCGCACAAACGCGCTGTGGTCGGCATCAAGCATGTTCAATGCCGTTGCAACCGTGTGTTTTGGTGAGGCAAACATTCGCACATAATAATTCAACCCAATAAAATCGTTAGAATTGCGGAGATAGTCGTGATGCTCGAAAAGACCAGCCGGAAAACGAATATTCCCCGTTTTGAGCGCTTCCAACACAATGCCGTTGAACATCCAGTCCGCCAAACGCGCCGCGAACTTATGCCACACATCGCCCTTGCGAAGCGGCGCAAACACTGGCATATGGAGTACCAACCCGACCTGCGCGTCTGGTTGCACTTCTTTGATAACGCGATAAGCCTGACCGTGCGCCTTCAACAGGTTTTTCAGGACGGTGAGCGCCAGCCGTGCATTCTTTTTGGCGGGTGGATATTCGGCAATCAAATACGCGAACGACGCATAAATATTGGGTTCGTTGATGGTATTCCAGAATTTTACTTGTTTGTATTCCTCTGCCAAAAACTCCACAAATGCAATGTAGTGACGCAGATTTTCCTCACGTTCAAATCCGCCCATCTGTGCGAACCAAAGCGGCATCGAGAAGTGAAACGTAGTTACAAACGGTGTAATTCCCAGCAAAATGAGCTTATCCACCACTCGGTGATAATGCTCAACGGCTTCGTGGTTGAGTTTTTTGGGGGATTCTGGAAAAAAGCGACTCCACTCGAACGAAAGCCTGTGCGCCTGATGTTTGAGCGCGTGAAGCATGTCAAAATCTTCCTCAAAACGGTTGTAATGGTCGCACGCAGCACCGGATTTATGACCATTTTTCACAGCGGATTCGCGCTGCTCGAAGTCCCACCATTGATTGTGAACGTTATTACCCTCGACTTGATGCGCCGAAGAGGATGCGCCGAAGAGGAAATCATCAGGAAAACGGATGAATGCCATAGAATGAATGATATTGTCGGGAATGAGTTACGATTCAGAGTAATGGTCGCGGCAACTTTTTACCTCGATCATTGTTTCACTGACGGAATACACCAGACGGTGTTCTCGGTCAATACGTCGCGACCAATGTCCTTGAAGTTGATGTTTCAGTGGTTCGGGGTTGCCAAGTCCTGTAAATGGCTCCCTTGCTGTTGCCGAAAGGAGTTCGATGATCTTACGGTGTATATGTTTATTCCTTGCTCCCCATTCATTAAATTGCTCAAAGGCTTTCGGTGAAAACATAATATTTCTCATCCGTTTCCTGTTTCCTTAAGGTGTTCCGCATTGCTATAGTGCCGTTCCAATTGCTCAAGCGTCATAAGAATCCCTTTGCCATCGTTTATATCCTGGGTGGCTTGTTCTATACGACTCATTAAATCTACGTTTCCCACAATCCACTCGGTCTCGTCTGGTTCAGCTTCGACGGTAATCTCTACATTCCGCCCTTTGTACAGCGCTTTCAGACTTGCAAGGAAATTTTCGTCTAACAGGTCAGCATGGACGTGATATGTTGAAGACATAAAGCGCAGTAAAAAATTGATGAACGAAAGGGTGACGATTCACTGAAATTCAACTCTGCTAAAAATACCAAAGATTTTGCTGATCGACAACAGAAGGCAACAATCTGTATGTGGCAACGCTTAGAAATAATAAAATATCGAACACCACACTGAATTTTTCCGTGTACACGAGTAGAGAACCGATGTATTGACCTCTTTATCTCGTTTGTGATACGATTCTTTTAATAAACAACCACGAGTACACCGTAAAATCTACATCAAATGACGGAAAAAATCGCACAAGAATTTGCGGAAAAGCGTGATTTTTTCAATATTGTCGAGATGTATTACACAAAACTTAGATGGACACGTAATTCTACACTTAATTTTTATTCATTCAACGTTTTTCGGAGGGCATAATGAACACAACAACGACAGACATACATCCACAATCTATTGCAAGCATTGAAAAACTCTATCCTGAGCGCATCCCGACACATATCTTCCCCGATTCCGTATCGGCATCAAAGGCTGTGGCGCAAGAAATTGCGGATGCCATTCGTGACCGTGCGCGACAGGACAAAATGATTGTTCTCGGCTTGGCAACTGGTTCCAGCCCCACCCGCATGTACGACGAACTCGTGCGAATGCACAAAGAGGACGGTTTGAGTTTTGCCAATGTCATAACCTTCAACCTTGATGAATATTATCCAATGGAGCCCGACAGCCAACAAAGCTACGTGCGCTTTATGCGGGAGCATTTGTTTGACTACATTGACATCAAACCACAAAACATCAATATTCCCGACGGAACTATTTTAAAAGAAGGTGTTGCCGCATACTGCCGCGAGTACGAGCAGCGTATTAAAGCTGCGGGCGGCATTGACATTCAGGTATTGGGCATTGGTCGCACGGGGCATATTGGCTTCAACGAGCCGGGTTCACGCAAAGATTCCGTTACGCGCTTGATTACGCTCGACCGCATGACGCGGATTGACGCGGCAAGCGATTTTTACAGCGAGCATTATGTTCCGCGCAATGCTGTAACGATGGGTGTTGGGACGATTTTGGGCGCACGACGGATTATTATGATGGCGTGGGGCGAAGGTAAATCGAAAGTCATTCGTCGCACCGTCGAGGACGGTATCACCGACCTTGTGCCTGCAACGTTCCTGCAAGAACACCCGAACGCCGCGATTGTGCTGGACGAAGCAGCATCGGCGGAACTCAGTCGCGTAAAAACGCCGTGGCTGATGGGTCCGTGCGATTGGACGACCGAGCGCATCCGCGCTGCCGTTATTTGGCTTTGCCAAAAAGTGAACAAGCCAATTTTGAAACTCACTGACGAGGATTACAACGAACACGGCATGGCGGATTTGGTCGTAGAATACGGTCGCGCCTACAACCTGAATATTGACATCTTCAACAAGCTGCAAAATACGATTACGGGCTGGCCCGGCGGCAAACCAAACGCCGACGATCTGCGTCGTCCAGAACGTTCCACGCCGTTCCCCAAACGTGTGGTGCTGTTCAGCCCGCACCCCGACGACGATGTGATTTCTATGGGCGGCACGTTCATCCGTCTTGTGGATCAAGGTCACGAGGTACACGTAGCATACCAAACGTCCGGTAATATCGCGGTTCACGACGAAGATGCAATTCGGTTTGCAGATTTTGTGGCAGATTTTAACGACTTTTTTAAGCTCGGCAACAAGCAAGCGGAAGACATCTACGACAAAGTGAAAAACGACATCCGCGATAAAAAGCCAGCGGAGATTGATACACCGGACGTACAGATGATTAAAGGTCTGATTCGTCGCGGCGAGGCAAAGGCGGGATGTCGCTATGTAGGCGTTCCCGACGAACAGGCACATTTCCTCGATATGCCGTTTTACGAGACCGGGCGCGTGAAGAAAAAACCACTTTCTGACGAAGATATTCAGATAATCATGGATTTATTAGAAAACATCAAGCCACACCAAATTTACGCGGCAGGCGATCTTTCCGACCCGCACGGTACGCACCGCGTATGTTTGGCAGCAATCTTCGAGGCGTTAAAACGTTTGAAAGCCAACCCGAAGAGCGACTGGCTTAAAGACTGTTATGTGTGGCTGTATCGCGGCGCTTGGCAAGAATGGGGCGTGGAGCAAATCGAAATGGCAGTTCCCATCAGCCCGCAAGAGATGGAGCGCAAAAAAGCTGCCATCTTCAAACATCAATCCCAAAAAGACCGCGCACTTTTCCCCGGCAGCGATCCGCGCGAATTTTGGGAACGCGCCGAAGACCGCAATACCGCTACGGCGGCAGTGTACGACAAACTTGGGCTGGCAGAATACGAAGCAATGGAGGCATTTGTACGGTATCACTTCTAAGTTGAATTTTTAAGTAAAAGCCCAAGTAATTGACAAACGATCGTCCAACAACGCCGGAGCAAGGTTTTATACCTTCTCCGGCGTTTTTTTGTTAGAGAAATACCTCTTTTACTTCTGACGTTACAAAAAAAACATAGTAAAAAAATCTTCGCTGATAAAATTTGGCATACCTTCTGTGGAACGTATTTATGAAAACACGATTGCACACGCTCTGTTCCTATACGCTCATTTGTTATTGGAGACTCCTAATGATAAAAAAACTTGCCATCGAAGACGGTCGGAAAGTTGTACTCCGCCGTGAGGAAGGCGACCGTGTGTTCTTCACCAACGGTATCGTTGCTTACGAAGGACGCACCTGGTATGCCATTATGCTTGACAACGAAATGCTGATTAAAATTCGCAAAAATAGCGGCAAAGAATATCGCGTTAAATATGGCGGCTGGACGCTCTATAAAATGCACGCCGAATCGAATTGATCGTCAATCACAATCTTCGTTATTGCCCGCAGAGACCGCCATTGCTATTGATGGAAGCTCTGGCCATATTTATCCGATAACTCCGTGTTGATGTCAATTTGTTGCGTATTCCTACTCTATTCCCTCTCTATTCCTTTGTCACGCTGATTTCTGAACAAAAATTATTTTTTCATGTCATAAAATTCACTGAATTTTGTGGTTTGATACGGATTGTTGTTATTTAGGCGTGCTGTCATAAACACCGTATCCGTTCGTCTCTACCACAACGGTACGAACAACGTATTTTTTGGTTCAACATGAGGAAATTTGGCATGAAATCACGCTTTTTTGGCATTTGTTGGTTGCTTCTTTCTTGTTTTTGTCTCCTCCCCGTCGTCGTCACCGCACAGAAAAAAAAGATTCGCACACTACAAAATACAGCAAGCATAACTGTCACAAAGGTTGATGCGCTTTCGTCGTCTGCACGCGAGTCTAATCCAAGTGTTTCGCCCGACGGCAAAATGCTTTTCTTCACATCCGACCGTGGCAATCAACCATGGACACGCACCGATGAGCAAGGACGTAATGATGCCGATATCTGGCTTGCACGGCGTGTAAATGGCGTGTGGCAACAACCAAGCTGCCTTGATTTTAATACAGAATACGGCGAAGACGATGCTACACCCACTCCCGATGGTCAAATGCTCTATTTTCGTAGCTGGCGTACAGCTTGGGAGGCAAATGGCGGTCCGTATTATTTGGCAGAATTACGCGGCAAAAAATGGGAGAATCCCATTGGTTTGGGCGGCGGCATAACGGCGTTTTTTGCAGAAATGATGCGCGACAACGGCGGAGACCCGCAAAGCAGCGCTATTGCTACCGATGGAGCAACGGTTTCGGCTGACGGAAATACATTTATTGTTGCCTGTGGTCCGAACAACCCCAAAATCCCGATGGATGTGTATATCAGCAAAAAAGGCGCTGACGGCACGTGGGGAGCGGTCAATAAGCTGCCTATTAGTACGCCCAAAAGCGAACGTTCGGTGTTTCTTGCTGCCGATGGAAAAACGCTCTTTTTTGCTTCCAATGGCTACGGCGGGCTTGGTGGACTGGACATCTTCAAAACCACGCTCAATGACGACGGCACAACGGGCGACATTGTTAATCTCGGCGAACCGTTCAACACCAAAGGCGATGATTACGGATTTGTTATTTCGAGCAATGGCAACGATGCGTATTTTATTCGCAATGGAGATATTTATTACGCGGATGTTTCGTTAGCAACCGCAGATTTGAAACCGCGCTCAATGCTTACTATCAGCGGAACGGTACGCGACAAACAAAACAAAAAACCACTTGAAGCGAGCGTTGAAATCAGCGAAGCCGGAGGCGAAGAATCTGCGGGACCCGCGGCTCCCACGACCATTACCGCAAGGAGTAATGCTCTTTCCGGCGAATATTCTACGATATTAAAACCCGGCAAAAAATATATTCAAAGCGTGATTGTGAATAAATACAAAACATTCACCCGCGAGTTTGAAGTTGCCCGCAGCGACCGCGACAATATCGTGTTCGACATCGAAATGGAGCCTCGCCCACCCAAACCACCAAAAGTGACATCGGCAACAGTAACGGCAAAAGCAGGCGCGAAAGGCGTTGTTGCTGGCACGGGCATTGCACCAAAACTACACGCTATTTTTTTTGAAAGCGACCAATTCAGCGTGGATGAAGCTGAGTATGATGAATTGGACAAAGTGATGGAATTTTTCCGTACGAACCCTGACTATCAAGTGGAAATCTTTGGCTACGCGGACGACCGAGGCTCCTACGAATACAATTTACGCTTGTCGCAGCGCCGTGTGAACGAAGTTGTGGAATATCTTCTTTCCACAGGCGTAGAACGCAAGCAGATGGTGTTGCAATGGTTTGGCGAAGAAGAACCGATAGCGCCCAACACCAACGATGCTGGGCGTTTGCAAAATCGTCGTGTGGAATTGCGCTTCTTCAAAAAAGCACCCGATAAACCTGTAGAACCTGTAAAATCAACCACTCCAGCACAGAAAAAAACAAGTGTTGACCCCAAAAAGCAAGTTATATCGTCGCCACAACCAGTAAAATCGGAACCGTTGAAGAAACAATAATTACGCACGCAACCCAAGCACATTTCTCAGAAACAAGCGCCTGTGCAGCTCGCAAGCGCCGTGCTGCAAAATTGCCTCGCGGTGTACTTTTGTGGCGTAGCCTTTATGACGCGCAAAACCGTAATCAGGAAACTGCACATCCGCCACATCGCGCATCCAATGGTCTCTGGTGACTTTTGCCACAATCGAAGCCGCAGAAATACATGGATAGAGCTTATCTCCCTCCACCACTGTCGTCACATTCGTAAATTCCGTGCTGCGAAAATAATTCCCATCAACCCAGATGTGTTGCGGCTTCTGAGACATTTTCTCCGAAACACCGCCTAAGGCATCGTGCATGGCAAGCATGGTCGCTTGTAAAATGTTTATTTCATCAATAACACCAACACCAACAACCCCCACAGCCCAGATAATATCTTTGCTCTGTGTTATTTCGCTGTATAAACGTTCTCGCTGTTTGGCGGACAGCATTTTTGAATCTGTTAAACCCTTCAAACCCGTTAAACCCTTCATGCCGTGCTGTTCGTCGGGCAACACGACCGCAGCCGCAACAATAGGTCCGGCAAGCGCTCCTCGTCCTGCCTCGTCCACCCCACACGAAGCGCCGTGCAGGGGAATAGAAGTGTTATGCTCGTGGACTTTTTTTTTGCTCTTCATCCCTTATCCTTCATCCTTTCTCTGAACTTGTTTGATATTTCTTCGAGATTTACCGCAGAGGCGCAGAGGTAGAGAGCCGATAAAAAGAGCTTTTGAAACTTATTCCACAATCTCGATTCTCTGCGCCCTCTGCACCTCTGCGGTAAAAAATCTTAAACAACTTCTCTGTTTGTGCGTAATTTGACGCAGCAAATTTGCACCAGAATGATGAATACACAAAAAATGTTTTTCGCCTTTTGTTCCCGCAGTACGGCGTTGATGCTTACGTGGAGTGTTCTCGCATTGAACCTGCTTGCGTGGAATGTATATGCCCAAACCACAACCGTATCTTCGCCGCCGCCACAGCCGAAATGTGGATTTTTCGGTATTTCAAGCGCCGTCATGAAGCGCCTCGCAGGTGGGCGCATTGCCGATGACCGTCCAGCATTGCATACTATGGCGCTTTCGCCGACAGAACGCTTTGCGGTGTACTACGACACAAGTGGCATCAATGCTGTTTCTCTGCTCGATGCCAACCATAATTCTATTCCCGATTATGTAGATTCGGTGGGTATATTTTTCGACTTCGCCTACAATGCTGAAATAGCAAATATGGGTTATGCCGCGCCACCGCTTGCGGACACAATACGCCTACAAGCCACGCGCAAAGCCGTCTATAGCATTTACCTTTTGAACCTTGCCGACGACGGATTCTACGGCATCACGCACCCTGTGGAGCACATTGGAAGCGGTGGACAGCGTGGACGCTTTACGTCGTACATCGTGATGGATAATAACTACAGCCCGCTTGACTCTACCGACCGCACGGGAACTCGCCGACGATGCTATTACACAAGCGGCATGAATGCACTCAAAATCACGGCTGTTCACGAGTTTCATCATGCCATCCAACTTGGCTCATATGGCGACAGCTATACGCAATGTGCGTTACACGAGCTTACAAGCACGTGGCTTGAATACCGCCTCTATCCTGATGTTCGAGACTACGAACAGTTTTTGCCAACACTATTTTCCACGGCTTTAATCATCGGAATGCCGCGTTTTGGTGACGGCGAATGTCTGTCGGGGTATGTGTTTGCGACGTTTGGGCAATATCTTTATGCACAATTCGGAGACCGTGCGCTCCGCCGAATGTGGGAACGCACTGCCACCGGAACCGCTCCGTATCAGGCATTGGACGAAGTCATCGCCGAACTGTCCGGTGGGCGCTTGTCGCTTGCGGCGGTGTGGTGTGGGTTTTCTGAATGGCTTTATTACACGGGGTCACGCGCTTTGTTGACGGAACAAGCCAATCGTTTTGCGAACGCTGACCGCTTCCCCATGCTCGCTTTTGCTCGTGAAGAGCGCTTCACGCCGCCATCCGCTTCCGCAAGCCTCGACCTAAAGCCCCTTGAAACAAGGTTTCTACGTTTTTTACTACCGCTGAATGTTTCACGCATGACTATAGATACGTTGGATATTGGGTATGCAAGCCCTTTTTCTGCCAGTACGCAGCAGGAGTATCGTCTTGACGCTCTTATTCAAGTATCTGGCAGCGACAAAACGCCTGTTGTGAACGGCACCAATTATTCCGCACTCTTGCAAACCAATAATCAAGCGACATGCAGCTATTTATTCTTGAATGGAAAACCCGTAACGCTTGTTACGCCACCGCTCTCAGTATTTCCCAATCCGTTTTCGCCGCAGCACGATGAGTTCATCACGTTTCCACAGCCGCAGGGCATCCAACATACCGATAATCTTGTGCTGAATATTTACACCGTTGATATGACGCTGCTCTATAGCATCAACGCGGCGGCGAGCGGCGTATTGCGGTGGAACGGCATCACAAGCGGTGGCGAGCGCATTCGTCAGGGTGTGTATATTTACACTCTTGAATGGAGCGCCGGACGTTCGATTGGCAAATTCGTCGTCAGCAACTACTGATAATAGCATCCATTTTCATTGCTCACAACCTTTCATCACTATGCAATCGTTAGAATTCCATATTACCAATGTATGCAAACGTTTTGACCGCCGCGAAGTCCTTCGTGACGTACATTTTAATCTAAACAACGGCTCTATTACTGGCATCATAGGCAGCAATGGCTCCGGCAAAAGTACGTTGGTGAAGATTCTTGCGAGCCTTCTTTCGCCCACAAGCGGCACGGTGAGACTTTCGGTGGATGGAAAGACTATTGATGCCGAGCAGCGACCACAATACATCGGCTTTGTCGCACCGTATTTGGCGCTGTACGAAGAATTTTCGCCGATGGAATTGCTTACAATCACCGCAAAGATGCGCGGACAGACGTTTGATGTAGAATTTGCGCTTCATTTGCTTAAAACTGTGCGGCTCGCAGGACGACACAACGATGAAATTCGGGGGTTTTCATCGGGCATGAAACAACGGATGAAATATGCCCTTGCGCTTCTCCATCGCCCGCCAATTTTTATCTTCGACGAACCGATGACAAATTTGGATGCCGAAGGCATGGCGACGGTTGAACTTATTATTCGTGAACACAAGCAGCAGGGCGGCATTGTGGTTCTTGCCACCAACGACGAACGCGATATTATGCTCTGCGACGCGACAATGCCTATTCCATCAATCGCATCAACAAAAAAAGGTCAAGCGCAGGTTTGACCGTTGCTTGACCTTTTTCAGGAATTTTTTGTGTTGGGTGGAGGTTTATTTGCTTCCGCCTGCACCCGGCGCAAATGCTGGTGATTGCGCTAATGCTTTTACCTCACCATAAACACGAACGTCGAACATTGCTTGATCGGGGTGATTCGTTTGCACCACGATTTCCGCATGAAAATAGCCCAACTGATCTTGTTTAGGGGTTACTTTACTAATAAGCTCAATTTCTGCACCCGCTTCAAGGACGTAAGGACTTTTAATATTCAATGTCACGCCGCTATTTACCATAATGTTCGTCAAGGTAATAGGCGCTTTTGTCGTGTTTTTGAGTTTCGTGGAACCAACAACTTCGCGTCCCACAAACATTTGCGGCATCTGCACGTACATTGGCTCTGGCAATATCGGACGTTGGATGAATGCTTTGAGCATCAATACTTGTTCGCCCAACGGCTGCGAATTGCTGCGGAACGAGACGGTTTTCATAATTTGTCCGTTGTTCGCGCCAACATTCAGCGTAATATTTACGTGCGTGGATTCGCCCGGCTTGAGTACACTTTTTTCAAGTGGAGCCGTCGTACAACCACATCCCGGGCGGACTTCACCAATATTCAATTCTTTATCGCCAATATTTTTAACTTCGATTTTTGCCGTAAGTGGTTGTGCCACAGCCGTTACCACACCCCAATCGTAGGTGTCGGTTCCTTTGTTTATTTCCAATTTTGGTTGGGCAAAAGCAGCTCCTGTTGTCATAATTGCAACAAGAGCAGAAACAGCGAAAAGCGCAAAAGCGCTGCGAACAAAGGTTTTCATATAGAATTGGTAAAACGTAAAAAAATGATGATTGATATTCATGATGCTTCGGTTGTTAGACGCACGATGGACAAAAAAGGTTGACAAAAGAAGACACTCAATAGTGATTTTTCAACAAATTTTTTAGCAATATACGCAAAAATACCTTCCTTACGGCTCTTGATTTGGTTCTACATTTACTGGAATGGCGTTTGTTTGTGTGGCATTTGTATGAATCACATTCGTACCGTTCCGGTGTACGTGTTCTATCATTTCATGCCGAAATTGTACATCATGAAAAGTATGACGAGGCAACCAACGTAATGTATCATCAGCCTCATGCATTCTCATGATTGGTGGCGTTGGAGCAAGACAGAGAGTATCTGTTTTCAGCACCGTCGGGAGTGACATCGGCGTGGGCGAAAGCATTCCAACGCTATAGAGCCAAATACTCACCCCTACAGCGCATACACACATACACACAAGAACGTAGTGAAGCACTCCCCAGCTTTGCGGTAAGGAGATTACAGAAGTGTGGTGGACACGGTGGACGTGATGAATCTGATGAGTATGCTCAACACTCATGAGTGTTCGTGCGCTTTCCCGAACAATCAACGATACTTCCTCATGCGAAAGAAGCGGCGCGTGCTGGCGTTCGCTTTCAAGCCGTGCCGCCATAAAATATCGCTCTAACCGTTGCATTTGTTTATTCATCTTTTTTTCGTTGATTTCTCTATTCTCCATGATTATCTTCCCCCAACATTACCGCTAATGCCTTGCGACCGCGTGAAATCCGAACTTTCACCGCAACGAGCGTGCCACCTTGTACGACTTGAATTTCCTTCATCGAATAGCCCAAAATCTCGAACATAATCACCGCCTCCCGCTGTTTGTCGGGCAATCGGTCAAGCGCTGCATACAACACAGAGACATCGGCAGAAGCATCAGCTGGAGCGCTTGCAATACCATATTTTTCATATTGTTCAAACTCCTCGTCTGCCGCATCATAACTCGTCAGCACCGCCATATGCTTATGATGTTTTTGTTGAAGCCGCGATGCAATGGTAAACAAAAAACTCAAAAATGCCTCTGGATGCCGTAATTGCTCAAACCGCTCGAACGCCACCACAATCGTCTCCGCCAAAATATCCTTTGCTGTCTCGTCATCTACGGTATAGCGCCGTGTGAGTGACCGCACAAAGCGCTCCAGATTGGGATACACGGGTGTTAGCAATGCCATAAAGCGTCGTTGACGCTCTATTATGTCATTCGTGATTGGTTCCATTGTCGTGTAGGTGGCGCATGCAGCAGAAAGGTTACAGAATAAAAAACCGCACTATGTTGGACTACAAACGCCTCTAACAGAAATAAATTTGGCAGCACGATTTTATTTGCAGATTTTTATTGGGACGATTACCTGAAATCACGCGTACATCCTACGCTTCGGCAATTATTGTGAGGTGCTGTATGAACCGTATTTTTTTGCCCTTTGTCGGTCTATGTGCCGACATCGTCACCCTTCTCAACACGCCGTGTTTTTCGCAACACTCGCAAAAAATGCCCGCGCCTACGCCCATTGCCAAACGTGCGTTAGCCACCCTCACCATTCCCGGCAATGCCGACTTCCTCGTAGCCGATGGGGATGATGTCTGGGTAACAAACGAAGGTCGAGTGGAAAAACTTCGCCACGACAGTCCATTGCCCATAGCCAGCGTACCAGTCCCAGAGCCGTCTGGGGCAATGAGTATCGCATTCGGCTCCCTTTGGGTCGCAAACTGCCGCGATTCCTCGGTATATCGTATTAATCTCACAACATTAGAGGTCGTATCCATTATCCATACTGGATTGGCTGACCCTGAGGGTGAGCTGAGTCTTGCGGCTGGCGCTGGTTCTGTATGGGTTTTGACGGACAAACGTGGTGTCCTTTCTCGTATTTCCCCCAAAACGAATCAGGTTGTTGCGCGGATAAAGGTTGCCCCACACTCGTACGCGGCTGTTTTTGGATTCAAGAGCGTTTGGGTCAGCAATACCGGAACCGCCGATGCAAGTGGTTCAGGCTCCGTTCAGCGAATAGACCCAACCACCAATACAGTCGTTGCCACGATTCCGGTCGGAAAAACACCCCGCTTTCTTGCGGCGGGCGAAGGCGCAGTTTGGGTGCTGAACCAAGGAGATGGCTCCGTTACTCGCATCAACCCACGAAAAAATCAAGTAGCCGCCGTCCTTCCGCTTGGCATGGCGGGTACGGGCGGGGATATTGCTACGGGAGGGCATCGGGTCTGGGTTCGCGGGAAGAACATATTGCTTGCTGCTATCAATCCGGCAACAACCCGCGTGGTATCTGTTTTTGGACCACCCGCAGGCAGTGGTGCTGTGCGGGTGGCTGGCGGCCGGGTCTGGGTTACGGCGCATGACATCCACACGGTATGGGTATTGCCGATAACGCCGTGAAATTTTGGTAGGGAGATACAAAGTATATAAGGTTCTCATTGGTTTCAGTTGAAAAAACCAGTTTTTAGGAAGAAACATTGCGGCAATGAACTATGGCTGGGGGACGGAATGACAAAACACTTCCAACTATTCCCTTTTGGGTGATAGAATGCTATTTTTTATTTCCGGCTGTCCGCTTCTTAGCGGGCTGTCGGATTGACTCGGCGTTGTATTCGACAGCCCGACCCCGTAAGAACAGCAGGGCTGCTAAGTTCTTCAGATTCCCTTTCGCCTGACGCATTGCGTCAGCGGAGACGGCAGGCGAAGGGGTGTCAGCCTGACGGCTTCCGTCTGGCTCGGGCGGGGTAGTGGGACAACAATTAATACAACACCCCGTCTGGCTTCGCCAGCCACCCCTCTTTGGAAAGAGGGGAATTTCCAGATGCGGAACCTTACAAGCCTTGTTTCGAGCCTGATATACTCAGAACGTAGCAGCCCTGTCTTCATAGAGTGGGCGTACGTGCTTAAAATCAAGGACGGAGAGAGTGAGAGTGTTGTGCCAACACGATATAGACAAAAATACACGAATGATAGACGATAACCATAAAAAAACGGGTTGATGATGGGTAGGCATGTCAAACACACCTTCTCAATTTCCCTCTTCTTGTGGAGTGTGCGGCAAAGTGCTACAAAAAAGAAGTTGCAGCACGAACCAACAACGGCGACGGAATTCGCACTACGACTCACAAACATTAAGCCTTCGCTACTTCACAACGTGCAATCGCTCCGAAAGCAGTGCCGATGGGGTTTGCAGCGTTAGCATATACACGCCACTTGCCAAATTATTTGTTTGCAACAGCGTTTGATACTCGCCCGGCGCATGAACACTGCTCGTAAGGGTGCGTACAAGCGTTCCCTGCATATCATAGAGTGCAAGCACCACCACACCTTGCTCGCGGATGCTATAGCTAATGAGCGTTTCATCATTCACGGGATTTGGCGCTGAATGGCTGAGTTTCAGTTTTGTGGTTGATTGCACCAAACGAGTACCACCCGCCTGACATGCGCCGGAAGTGAAGGTGGCACTTGTTGTGCTGATAATAAATTGATTTGTGATAATTTTTGGCTGTGGTTCACCCGGCGCCCACGTAAAGCTACCATCAACAACGATAAGTCTCGTCGTGTCAATTGCACCAGCCACCGAAAGACACCGAAATCGCAACAGAATATCGTTGGTTTTAGCCTTTTCCCAAAGCGTAGGCTTAATCGTATATCGCCAGTAATCACTACTCGTCGAAGATGGATCGAGAGTGAGATTTTGCTCGCCAGCATCTAACACCAATACATTGTGATCAAAGCTCAGTTTCGCGGAAAATGTTGCATTTGTTAATGCGCGAACAATATCGCCAAGATTACCTTGTGTGATAGACAGAACAAGCGTTGTCGTATCTCCGGGAGCAACATTATTCCGCTCCGAGCGGAGCATAAGCGTCATCTGCAAAGTGTCGATTTTTTGATTTACACCAACGGCAGATAGTACCGCAAAAACGGTATCTTTCTCCGATGCAATTTTGAGCGTGTCGGTTGTAATGCCAGCAACTTCAAGGGTGTACGCTATATCTAAACGTTTCGAGCTGTTCGCCTTGATAAGGGCATTCTCGCCCATAAGAGGGCTAACTTTAAACACGCTACCTGCCGGAACCGAAGGAGTGATACGAACGTCTTCATCGCTTTTATTGAATACTTCGACTTGCGTTGGTATTGGGCGACCAACATTTGTTGTGTCAAACGTTGTATTTCCAACCGTGAGCAAGCCCGCACGACCAAGCAACACGCCAGCAAACGTATCGCTCGACGGTACACCGTTCGTGGTGTAGGCGCATGTGATGTCTTGCTGAACGCTGCCTGTTGTTTTTGGGGCAAATTCGATGGTCACTTGCGCCGTCTGCCCTGCCGCAACGATCGTGTTCGCAATCTGACCAATCACGGTAAATGGCGTGGGGTCTTTTGGCGTGAGGCTTTGCAGCACAATGGCTTTTTCGCTCAAATTCGTCAGCGAGAACAATTTGCGTGTGGATGTTCCCAACACAACGCGCCCAAAATCAACCGTGTTTGCCGTCAAGATAACACCTTGGCGCAGCGTGGTAAACGTCGCGGTGGAAGACCAATTCCCAAAGCCACCTTCGTTGCCCGCCCGCACCCGCCAAAAATACGTGGTGAGCGGCGTGAGTCCGTTCACCGTTGTATCCGTGCCGCGCACCGTCCACGAAACAACCGATGTAGTGGTGTTGAATGTGCTGGTTGTTCCGAGTTCCATCACGTAAAACGTTGCTGTCGAGACTCCGCGCCAGCTAAATGTAGCAAGAGTGCGAACGGTACTAATGCTTACGGGGCTAATAAGCAAAGGCAGTACCGTTGGTGCTGCCGGCAGCCGCGCACCGACTGTTATTGGGCGCGTCCACAGCTCAAGTTTTGACGCGGCATTGTTTGTCACACGGCAAAGATACGCGCCGGTGTCAATCGCCGCAAACAGTGGCAACACCAAATCCGCCGAGCGGTTCAACGAGCCAACCGTTTGTTTGCTTACGCTGCCATCCGCTGCCGTCCGTAGCCTGTACCACTGATACCGATTATCCGTGCCGTCAGTGTTCACCGTGAGTTTGAACGACCTGCCAATGATACCAATCGTGTCGCGTGCCGTACCAATGCTGTCCTGACGAGTGTACGTGAAGGACGATGCTATGCCAACATTCGCAAGGATACTTCCAAAGGTAAATTGATTGCCGTCCAAACGGAGGATTTGGGGTTTGAGCGGCGCAAGTGCCGGCAACGTGTCGAGGCGATTCCCGCTTAGCCCAAGCTCTTGTAAGGCGCTTAGATTCTTGAGTGTGGCGGGTACGGTTCCGTCCAAAAGATTGCTGTCCAACGTAAGAATCCGCAAACTATCCAATTGCCCAAGCGATGCCGGAATCGTACCGGAAAGCCGATTGTTCCTCAGTGCGAGCGTTCTGAGCGCTTTTGCGGAGCCAATATTCAACGGAAGCGTGCTGTCAAAGGTGTTGTACGATAAATTCACCTCGCGCAACGCCGCGAGATTCCAAAGCGATGACGGAATTGCTCCCGAAAGCTGATTGTTGCTCACATCTATCTTCAGTAATGCCACAAGTGTTGATATGGAGCCATCTGTACGATGTTTTGCCGCCAAAAACGTTGGCGTACCCGTTGTTGAAAGTGTTGCTAACGTACTCCCAATTGTGGCGGGCAGCACTCCGGTGAGATTATTTCGCGCAAGGTTCAGCTCTTGCAAATTCACGAGTGAGCCAATCGTTGACGGAATAGCCCCGCTGAATTGATTGTTACTCAGGTCAAGCACCACAATGTTTTTTAATGTACCTATGCACGACGGAATTTCTCCCGTGAGTTTGTTTGCATTCAAGCGCAATTCGCGGATGTTCGGAAGCCCGCAAAAGCCCGCCGGAAGTACTCCGGAAAGGCTGTTGCTGTCAAGCCGTAGCACACGGATGTTTGCAAGCGAATTCGTACCCGTTTCTGGAAATAAGCCGCTCAAATCGCCCGTAAGGTTGTTGTTATTCACATACAATTCCTCAAGCCGCGTGAGTGTTGCAATGGAGGACGGAATCGTACCGGAAAATTTATTGCCCGCCAGATTGAGTATTTTTAACCCTTTTAATCCGCCCAAGATTGCAGGGATTACCCCCGTGAGATTGTTAGACGCAAGGCTAACACTCGTCACGCGCAGATTTCCACTCGTACTGCCACCCACCGTGTCCGCCGCCACGCCAAACCACGTGTTCACAGGGGTAGCAGTGAGCCAGTTGGTGGTGTCGCGCCATGTTGTAGCGCCACCTGTAGCAAGATAAAATTTCACCAAAATGCTAGAATCCCGTTGAATAGGCGTGAGTGATGCCGGCTCCGGTGCTATAAAATTGAACTGTTGAAGCGCAACGACGGAGCCTGCGGGGTTGGTAATGCGAAGAAAGCCGGAATTTGCGGTGGTTGAAACAAGTACGGTGACAAGGGAATTTGACACAGTGGCAAACGTCACTCGAACCCCACCAAGCGAGACTTCCGTAAGCGCCGAGAAGTTCGCGCCCGTCACAATCAGCACCGTTCCAGCGGTTGCAAACGTTGGGCTGTAGCTGAAAATCAACGGTTGTTTGATGTAGCTAAATTGTTGCGACGTTGTTGTACTTCCAACCGCGTTCAGAACTCGTATGGAACCACTTACGGCTCCTTGCTCAGAAGCAGCAGGAGTGACGGTGATTTGTGTGGGAGAAACTATCGTAAATCCCGCCACTGGAACCCCGCCAACAGTCACGCTTGTCACCGTCTGAAAGCTCGTACCCGTGATTGTTACAGGCACAGAAAACGTGCCGGTGGTGGGTGTGAACGTTGTGATAGTTGGTGGTTGCAGGATAGAGAACGGTTGTACCGATTGTGCGGTGTAATTCAGTGCAGAAAGCACTATGCTAATATTTCCGGTAGAGGCTTTTGGGGGAACAACGGCTTGCACTTGTGTGGTGGACAGTACTGTAAAACCGCTTGCTGCAATGCCGTTAAACAGCACGGACGATGCGAGTCCCAAATTTTGCCCCGTAATAGTGACAACGGTTCCGCTCGTGCCTATTTTGGGCGTAAAATCGTCGATGCTGGCAACAATTTTTATCGTAAAAACAGAAAGAGAGCTGTCTGCTCCGGCAAAGTTCGCAACCGTGATAGCACCAGTATTCCCATTCCCCACAACCGCCAGAATCTGCGTGGTGGACAACACCGTGTACGATGCTGCCGAGACCGCTGCAAATGCGCCGCCAAAGGTTGCGGACGTGATGAAAAGAAAATTTTTACCCGTGATGGTCACGGCAGTTCCGGGCGCACCACTGAGCGGAGCAATGTTCGTTATTTTGGGGGCATCAACGTATAAAAACGTCTGTGTGGAGCTGGTAGAGCCTTGTGTGCCGCTTGCCGTAACGAGACCTGAACGACTTTCGCCTCCAGAAGGTGGGATAATGACAATGAGCTGTGTTGGTGTTTTATTGGCTATCGTCGTTACGGGAACGCCAGCAATGACGATAGTTGTGATCAGGTCAAGATTTGCTCCGGTGATAGTCAGAAACCCACCACCACTGCCAAGTGATTGCAAAGGAGAAAGAGCGGTGATAATAGGTGCAGCCGATTTATTCAGCAGAATAGTAGAAGTATTAAGGCTTTCATTAACGGCAATGATGTCCAAATCGCCATCACCATCAAGGTCAGCCGTTGCAAGCGCTCGTGTTTTTGCGCCGGTGGTCAAGGTGCTGGTAAAAGAGTTCGTAAACGAAACACCGCCATTATTGAGCAGCACACTTACGGCATCACTATTTTTGTTGGCAGTTGCAATATCGAGGTTGCCGTCGCCGTTAAAATCGCCGACAATCATATCTCTGATGTTGGAATTGTTCGGTACGTTGGCAGTTCCGGCAAGAGTTGGTAGCGCAGTCCCGCCTTGGTTTTGGAAAAAGGCAATCGAGTTCGTGCCAGCAATCGCAATATCCGGTTTGCCGTCGCCATTAAAATCCGCGCAAACAAGGGCATTATGAGTGGGCAATCCTGTCAGAATAGGCGCTATCGGAAGCCACGCCGCGCTATTGGAGCCGGAGTTCGTGCCTGGTGTGCTGTTGATAAACAAAAGCAAATTGTTCACACCTGCGGCAACAATATCCATATCGCCGTCGAGGTCGAGGTCGGCTACGTCAATGTCCTTGATGGCTTCAGAAGTGGTGAACGAGGCAATGTTCCCCATTGGAAAGCCACCTGCACCGTTGTTGTACAAAATGGAGATTTGAGAACTTGCGCTGCTTGCAACGGCTATATCCATATCGCCATCGCCGTCAAAATCTGCCGCCACCAATGTTTCTGCGCCCTGTCCGTTAACGAGGGTAGATGAAATCTGTGAAAAGCTGGCACCAAGATTGCTGAAAACAACGACCAAGCCCAGTGCTGACGCGCGATGAGTGGTCACAAGGTCGAGTTTACCGTCGTTATTCATATCCACCGCAATAATGGCTTCCGGCTTGTTCGGCGTAATCAGCGTAATAGCTGGATCGAAGCCACCGGTGCCGTCGTTGAGATTGTAAAATATACTGATATTATCACTCCCGTTGTTCACAACGGCATAATCCACCGCGCCATCGCCGTTAAAGTCGCCTGCAGCAACGCTTTGCGGCTGGGTTCCGACATCAAGCGTATTGTCAATAGCAAACGTCGCTGGAGCCGCACCCGCCAGCGCGCGAAAACTGAATACCGTAGCCCGCGTTGTAAAAGGGAATTGCGATGATTGGGCATTCGTAACGGACACCGACACAAATTCGCCCGGTTTGAAAGGCTCTGTCGGCTGGAACAGACCAGTTGCCGTACTCGTTGTGGAGTACGCGCCAGCACTCAAGCCGCTTAAGCTGCCAAATACCTTCACCACACCACCGGAGGCGGTGGCGGTGGTCATCGCAACGTTGAACGTTGTTTGAATACTGGTGTTTTGGGCAACGTTTTGTGTGCCGTTTATGGGTGTTGTTGCGGTCAGCACGGGGGGGGTAACATTCAAAAGCAGCGAGAACATGGTATTTCCTTGCGAAGGCATGACTAAATCAATATCACCATCGCCGTCGAAGTCACCGTAAGCAAGCGGTCCGGAAGGAGAGGCCACGCTTGTAGTTAAAGCACGATTGAAGCTGCCCGTGCCATTATTTTTCAAAAGAGTAACGAAGTTTTTTAGTTTACCGCCTGCGGCAATGTCTATCGAGCCATCACCGTCAAAATCCGCCAATGTCACACTATTGCCGCCCGCCGCATCGCCCACCGATGGGAAAGCGTACGTGTTTGCGCCACCGAACGTTGTACCACCTCCACCAAAAAAAACTTGTACCGTATTGTCGTACACCGCCACAAGATCGAGGTCGTTGTCACCGTTTAGGTCGGCTGCTCCTACTGCTGCTAGGTTACTGCCGGGCGCGGCAACAATGCCACCACTCGTGAATCCTCCCGAATGATCGTTCACCCATACAGTGAGTGTGCCGGTCATGGTGTTTCGCACCAGAACATCTGGATCACCATCACTGTCATAATCTCCGGGTTTTAATCCCAATAATATTGAATTTACACCAATATTCGGAGAGAGTATTTGCGAGGAAAAATTGCTGCCGTTGCCATTGTTGAGCAGCACAGAACATTGACCAATTGATGTTATATACGCCATCATATCTAAGTCTCCATCACTGTCAAAGTCTGCCGAGAGCAGATTACCTAATCCTACGCCGCCCATCACCGTTGTCGCGCCCCCCGCAATGAAATTGCCCGCGCCATTGTTGAAATAAATTGTCACGCTGGTTGCCACGTTGTTCGCAACGGCAATATCGAGGTCGCCGTCACCATCGAAATCCCCTTCGATAGCGCTGCCTACGCTTGCACCAAGCCCGGTTGTGGGTCCAGCGGTAAAACCACCCACACCATTATTGAACCAAGGGTAGAGCGTATTCGTGTTTTGATTGATGAGTACCACATCAAGTTTTCCATCCCCGTTAAAATCACCTGTGATTGAGCGGACAGAACTTGCACCGCCACCACCTGTGGGGTAATCTGCTATCTTGGAAAGCGTTCCCGGTCCCACACCTGCGGCAGCAACATAATTAAGCACAATGCTTTTTTGTTGTACCACACCAAGCGCTGTTTGAGCGCTTGTCACGCTCAACGTCACCTGTTCGCCCGGGAAAAACGACTTCACGGGCGCGAATGAAATCCCCGTCCCCATCACCGAACCGGTCACGGTGCGTTTGCCCGACATTCCGCCGAAAAGTTTTATGCCCGTTTGTGGCGTAAGGCTGCTATTCACTACGGTTGCGGCGGTGACGAGCGTAGTATAGCCCAATGTTATTGTTCCTGTTGCACTGATGTTTCGCTTGTTGTTCACGGGTGCGATGCTTGCACCCAATAGGTTCAGAGGGGAAACTGGAAGCGCAATAGAAAAATACGTACCCGGCAGGGTTGGCAGGTTATCCGTTGTCATATCATTTATCGTTGGATTTCCCGGAAACGACCGCCCAAAACCCGTGTATGTCCCTAAAGGTGCGGGTGCGGTAGCAAGCCCGGAAATAAGTTGTGCGCTAGCGGTAGTGGTAAACGTTAAACTTACATTAGAGACCATTCCCTGCATCACCTGTACGCGCCAATGTTCGGTACCACTTAGTCGCGCAATATCCGCCGCGAACGAACCGCCCGAACCCGGCGTAAACGCTTGTACTTCCAAGTCGGTGGTGCCGCTTATGCTTGCGGCACCAGCTTTCATGGTCACAGGCAAAAATGCCGCACCTTTGCCCACCGGAAATTTATAGTTGGCTGAGTTCGCCACGCGCCACCGCAAGGCACCAAGAACGTACGAGGTAACTGAGCCGCCGGAAATTGTCGTGCTGACGGTGTTAAGGATAGTGATGGGATTCGAGCCATTGTCAATAAAACCGTTTGTGAGTACCAGTGAAATTCCCGGACTATTCGTTAGGACAAGCGGGTCAAGTAATTTGAGTACGTTACTGCCACCGGTGCGGTTTATTGCCAACAATCCGATTTGATTATTCACAACGTCAATATGCAGACCAGGTGCGTTCACAATAGCAGTAGCACCTGCTGAGAAAGAGAGTCCACTTACCGTTGATCCATTGCCCGAAAGTGTACCGCCGTTGCAATTGACAATTCCACTTAAAGCCAGCGTAAAATTACTCAGATTCAGCGTGCCTGATTGAAAAGTGAACCCCATGTTAGCTGTTTTACCGCCACCAAGAATCACAGAGCCTGTGCCAGAACATGCCACAATGATATTGGTATTATTCATAACAGCCAGAAACTCTGTGCCTGTCGTCATTGCGCTGGAATTTGTGTATTGTAGCGTACTGGTTAAGTTATACTGTACGCCCGCCACATTACCCGTTATGCCAGAAGCCCCGCTGCCACTTAGCTCTAAAACACCGTTATTTTGTACTTGAATAGCATTTGCCGCACCTAATGAGCAACCCCCATTGAGTCGGAGGGTTGCGCCAGACGGCACATTAATACCGTTTGGACTACCACCTACAACTGATGATACACTGCCATTAACTTGTAGCGTATTTCCAATACCGATGTTAAGCCCACCACCACCACCGGTCAAGCTCAGTGTTCCGGTTATTGTCTTACTATTTGCCAGCGTAAGAACTTGACCGGGTGCTTTATTGACTACTACATCGCCGTTCATGGTCGCGGGAAACTCCCCGCCAGATGTGAAATTATTATTTCCTAAATATTGCAGTTGAGCGCCAACAGCGTACGTCACAGCTCCAAGCACAGTAAGAGGGGCATTATCTTGAATTTGCATTATCCCTGTGGCTTGAACGGTAAGACTACCAAACGTGTGCGAGAATGGCGTACCGGGATTGTTCGTTCTCAAAAGACCTTGTGTGATTATGACAGGTCCATTTATCATTCTGCCTGCTGGAGGCGGAGAAGTTATGACAACACCTACCCCGACCATATTTACTTCCAGCGTAACGCCTGCAGGAAGTGGGTTGGGAAACTCCGGACCTGTGTTAATAGATATAGTGCCAGTGTAAAATAGTTTAGCACCACTCATGTAAATAATTGAGCCGGCACCCACATTTAGCGCAATGGCACTGCTATTTCTTTGAAAGACTCCGTTGACGGTAAGTGTATGAGCAGAACCACTTATTTGTACTCCACCACCATTGGCGATTAAGGTTGCACCAACGCCAATAAAAGAATTGGTTGGTGTTCCAGAATTAATTTGCAATATCCGGCTACCACTCAGTTTGAGGACAGATGTGCCTTGTAGGTCTAAGGCAGGACTAATCGTAGTAGTTATATTTGTTATTCCTCCCACAATGTTAAACTCTACTTGTGCGCTTCCTTGCAACGTTAGGGTATTCATACCTCCGGGCATACCAGCGTTAATGACGACGTTCACTCCTGTAGGAAAAATAATGTCATCTGCTCCAGCTGGTATGCCGGCGGGACTCCAGTTACCGGCTACATTCCAAGCAAATGTCCCTGAACCAGCATTCCAAGTCTTTGGCACTGCCAATAACGAGCTTGTACTCACTATTAGCAACAATACTACCGCACCAATGAATCGCTGAACAATGGCACAAAATAATTGACGTAAGGTAATTGGTAGTTGGTTGGATTGTTGTGAAGAGCTTCCCAAAAGAAGGAGCGAAGCTTGCATATTTCCTGCGTTATACTCAATATGGGTACATGGTGTTGTGGACATAAATCCTCCCGAATGGTAATCTCTCCGAAAAACAGCATTTGTGCAAGCGTACTGCGGTGCTGATAGCGTTTAATTTACACAAGTTCACGGCAGAATCCAACGCAATGAATGTCACATTTTTATGTGACGAAAAGTCAGGGTTGCTGGTTTCTCCTTTTGCACGAACCCCTAAGTACATGACAAGTACATGACAAAATTTTGATAGCGAGTACTGAGTTCGGCAACCCCGCAGTCCCAAGCGTGACTTTTGAAAGAAGTCTATGAAACCATACATCAACCCCATCGCCCGTGCTATTACTTTCGGTCATAGAAAAATAGGACTTCTGGTACTTTGTTGCGTGATAAAACTTCCGTATTTTACGACCTTTCGTTGCTCGTGTAAAGCCTACGAAACCTACTTTCGCTCACCATTTTGGGGTGTATCGTTATGAAAACGTTACTATATCTACTACCTTCACATTCTTGTTTTATGTGCTTTCTGCGGCGAAGTGTTGTTTTGAGTATTGTAATCTTCTGCTGTTTTTCTCAAACGGCGTGGGCGATCGTTTACTACTGGCGCTCCGCTCCTGTTGATAACGTTTGGATAAATGGCAATAACTGGTCAACGACGAGTTTTTTTGGTGCGCCTGCTGGAAGTTATCCAGGTCCGGCGGACGTGGCAACATTTGGTCTTCTGGCTGAAACTACCGCTCCCATTACGTTCACAGGTATTCCACTTGCTGGCGTTGGAGCCATAAACGCAGCCACACTCCAGCGCGTTATTACCATCCCTTTTGGTGAAACGCTTACAATCGCTGGAATAGGGAGCAATGCTGGCGGTAATGCGAACATAACAATTATGCCGGGCGCTACCATGAGAATCCTTCCCGGTGCTACCGTTCAAGGTGCGGGCGGAGGAAGTCGGTGGAATATTGCCGGGACATTAGATATTGTTGATAATGGTGCGGTCATTTCCAGCGGCATGGAGTTTTATCCTGGCTCGACGCTTCTGTACAGCGGCAGCATTACACACACAACAGCGTTTGAATTTATTGATGGCAATACGAATGTGGCGTATGCCGGAGGTTTTCCGGGAAATGTGACCGTAAACAATCTCGGCGGTGTAACGTTGACGGCAAACACGACCATCAACGCCCCATTCACGATACTAAGTAGCTCATTCAATACTGCGAACTTTATCCTTACTCTTGCTAACGGAAGCAATTCCATCAACGTTGCTGCTACGCTTATTGTGAATAACGGTGGCACTCTTAACACCGGTACGAATACAATCTCGGGGTTGGGCAATTTTACCTTACAGGCAGGCGGGACGCTACAGTCCAGCAACACAAATGGCTTCAATGGCGGCGCAATTCAGAACATTGGCATACGCACGTATTCTCCGGCAGCGAACTATATTTTCACACCCGTACCACCGTTAGGAAACACGAACAACCTTAATATTGCAACGGCACAAATCAATGACCTTACGCTGCTTTCCGGTGGCACTACGCGTTTTAACACAAATCTTCAAATCAACGGAACATTTACGGGAAATAGTCGCTGCGACATTTGCGGAGCAGTAAACTTAACGCTTGCGAGCGGGACAAATACGTTGAACAATCAACTCTGGCTTGGCAACGGCACTCTAACCGTCAATGGTACGCTGAACGTGGGCGCAGCGGGAATCCTCGACCTTTTAGGACCCGGAGGTGGCTGCGGAGGCAGTGGCAATATCAACGGCTCGGGTACAATAAATTATACACCGGGTGCTCAGTTGAATGCGGGGGCAAATTGGGTTGGTATCTTTGATTTACCAGAATTGCCACCAATAATGAACGGCAACATCAATAGTGGTGGGGCGGGCGTAAATGTTACAATGGGCGCAAGCAGTCAAGTTAATGGTAATCTAAACCTCACTGGCGGCGGAACGTTCAACACAGGGATTTTTACCCTTACCGTCAACGGTGCAACCAACACGAACTCTGGAACGCTCAACATCCAAAACGCAGGGCGTGTAGTCATACCAAACGCAATCACGTTTACGAACAATGGTACGATGAACGTGAATGCTGGCGGTACGCTGGAAAAGCAAGGTAACGCCAATTTTGCTGGTCCTGCTGCGCCCACATATCTAACCCCAACGTCGGTATTGCTCTATAGCGGCACTGTAGGTACAGGCACAGGCTTTGAATTTCCAAACGCTATGCCCGGCTCTGTAACAGTGAGCAATAGCGGTGGCGTGTTTCAAGGTGTAGGCACAACAAAAACTATTGCCGGCACATTCACGCTGCAAGGAACGGGGACGTATTCGCTCAACGGCGTTGGCAATACGATTGTGTTTAACGGACTCCTTGTAAACAACGCTGGGTGCTATTTTCAGGTAGCGAACGACAACATGACCATCAATGGTCCGGTGACGAATCCCCTTGTTTTCAATGCGGCGAATACGTTAGCAAATTTTATTGTTAATCCTTCTGCTGGCAACGTGCCGCTTGGTTCTGCCCTCAATATTAGTAACCAGCTCCAAGTGAATAACGGAACGCTTTTCACGGGACCAAATACCCTCACATTGACAGCAGGCGCGGGGCATAGTATAGCTGGTGCGAAAACGTTGCAAATTGACCCGAACGGTCGCGTTGTAGTAGCCAGCGGGCAGACGTTGACTAACAGTGGCGTTCTGAATGTAGCTACTGGTGCGCCCGGTGGGATTTTAGAAATACAGGGTACGGGCGCTATTGCTGGCACTACGCCAAATTACGGTACGGCTTCTACGTTATTGTTTACCGGTACAAATCCTAAAACAGCAAGTGTAGAACTTCCTACGCATCCAACGATGATGAACGGGGATGTTGTGGTCAACAAACCCGGTGCAAATGTGACGGTCGCCCACAATATTGGATTGAGCGGGAATCTGACGATAAACAACACTGGCAATCTTGTGATGCAACCCGCTACCGATATTCATTTGGCGGGCGCGGGCGCTATTTCGATGCCAAGCTCGGGACGTATAGACCCGAATGGTGGAGGCATTCGAGTATTCATTGAACGAGCAAACGTTGATGGTAACTGGTTTGTGGGGAATCAAGTGAATCATTTCCGTATTAACAATCCAGCAACAGTACAGCTTATAGGCGGCAACCTCACGGTGACTACAACATTGGACATTGATTTAGCAGGGAATTTTGACTTGAACGGCAGAACGCTGACGCTTGGTAATGGTACTACGGTCAGCATGAATTCAACGGGGCGCATAGCAGCAAATACCCTTGGCACGTCAACAATCGTAGCACAAACAACAACCTTTGATGGTAACTGGCTTGTAGGACCGAGCAATATTTCAAATCTGACGCTGAATAATGCCGGGGGAATTTCGCTGCTCAATTCTATTACAGCGTATCAAACATTCTTCATGCAAGCCGGGGCGGTGACATTAAGTACAGGTGCTCTAACGTTTAATGGACCCGTAAACTTCAACGGGCAGCAGTTTATCGGCAACGCCACAGGTAGTTTGAATATCGCTGGTGCCGGCGCTATCACCGGTAGTCTTTCATTCATGACTACGCAGCAAATAGGCACATTGTTTTTGAACCGCGTCGGAGCCGCTCTTACGCTTGCGTCGCCGCTTGCCGCGCAAGGAAACCCGGGATTAACCTTACTTAATGGAACTATTACTACCACGCCCGTAAATTTGTTGACCGTAGCAAACACTGCTGTTGGTGCGGTGTCTGGCGGTAGCCCAACATCGTACGTTAATGGACCGCTTGCGAGGACAATGACAGGGGGTGGTACGTATCTCTTTCCGATTGGAAAAGGTATAACGGATTTGCGGTTTAGTATGGCAGGGTATGCTGGGACGGGAACGGTGCAAGTGGAGGGCTTTTTGGGCAATGCTGGCGGCAGTGCTGGCATCGGTACCAGTGTTGTCAATACGACGGAATACTGGCGCACGGACGTTTTAAGCGGTACGTGGACGGGCGGGCAAGTACAATTGCGTCCTACAATAGTGCCTCTGTCATCGTCTATTGCGACGGTTTCGGCAACACAAACCGGAGCGTACGCAAGTGTGGGTGGCGCTCTTGCTGCGCCGGACGTTTCGAGTACCAGTTTGGGAGCGCCTCCCACGCCAACAGCATTTTTTGCGGTTGGCAACTCCACGCCTACCAGCCCCCCGTCAGCATTAGTTTTTTCGGGCATTACCAGCTCACAATTTGACGCAAGTTTTACGGCTGCCGTACCAGCACCTGCGGGCTATCTTGCGGTGCGAAGGCTCAGTAGTAATCCTGCTACCTCGCCCACGAACGGCACGACCTATAGTACGGGAAATACTATCAGCTTCGGCACCGTCGTAGCAGTTGGCGTGGGAACCGTTATTCCTTCGCAAACGGGACTTGCGCCAAACACGAGTTATTCCTTAGATGTTTATGCGTATAATGGCTTCGGCGCGGGCATAACGTATCTAACAACGCAGTTGCTTTCCAATGCCGTCACGACGTTGCCCGCGGGGGCAGTGTGTACAACGGGTACGATTACGCTGCCCGTCACGCGAACAGTCCTTGAACGAAATATGCAGTTCACGACGCTCAGTATTAACGGAGCGGCCGTGACAAGTGGTGGTGGCACAAATAACGTCTATGTGAATGGCGGGCAGCCGTTCCAGATAACATATAATTACACTGCCACACCAGCAGGCGCATACTGTCCGGGCTGTGTAACGCAGATTTATATGGGTATGAATAACGGCACCGCTCCCAATGGCTTCACGTATTGTTTTGCGGCGAATGTCCCGCAATCATCTTCTGGTTCGGGTACGACCCCACCGATAACGGCTCCGCTGACCCCGGGAATCTATTACGTCACGTTAAACGGGACGTGGGATTATTCCTGTTATAGCGCTGTAAATTTTTCGACGAATGCGGTGGATGCTATTGCTACCATTATCGTTGGTGCACCCTGCCAGTCGAATATGAGTGATGTCCAATCCATTGTGCCGCCGTATCCAACCAATATTCCGTATCAGTTACATACCAATGCAACGGTAACAACAGCAAACCCAACTGTGTGGCAAATCCGCGTTCGTGATGGCGGTGGTTCGGCAGATGCGGATTTTTTACCGACGGTAGTGTCCGCACTGCAAATAGCCATTACCGACCCAAACAGCGCACTCCAAACAATTGCCTTGTACGATGCTTCCGGCACAACCAAATTGGGCGAAGCACCTGCAAGCGCTACGGTCAATTTCACTGGGTTGGACTCGTTTGGTCCTTTAGCGACGGCTCCAGATGGCGGACAGGTGGATTTTCTTGTAAAAGTAACATTCAAAACCGCCGTCGTGGATCAAAGCCAATTCAGCCTTTCTGTGACCAATGTCACGCCCTTCGTCAATCGTTCGGGGTTTGCAGTGACAACTGCCGGACCAAGCTCGACCGTCGGAAATGATAACCGCATCGCCGTCACGGCAACGCAGTTTTTTTTGGCGACGCAGCCTGTGAATACGGTTGTCGGAGCAACGCTCACGCCTTCGCCCGTCATCAAAGCGGTGGATGGAAATTACAACGTGCAAACAAGTTTTATCTCGCCGATTTCCGCTGCACTCACGGGCAAACTTATCGGCTCCCCTGTATCCACCACCACCACGCTTGGTGTGGCGACCTTCACAACGCTGCGGTTCAGCACTGGCGGCACGGCGCAGGTGCTAACGGCATCGGGCGCATTGCTCTCGATAGTGAGTGTGCCGTTCAATATTGGTTCGCCGCAAATTACGGCAAGTGCCAGTACGCTACCGTTTGGCTTAGTGGCGCTTGGCGGTTTTAAAGACCTAGGTTATACGGTTTCAGCCGCGAATGCGGCTGGACCAATGGTGATTAAGCCTATACAGGGTTTTGTTCCGAATCTGAAATTTTCACTCCAGGCTGCTCCGGCATTTATGGCGCAAGATTCGCTCATCCTCAATCCTGTTGGTGTGACAATAGCACCAACAACCGTATATGTGCGCTTTACACCCACAGCTCAGACGACAGCGGCGGGTATTATCTTGCATTCGCTTCCTTACACAACGGCAGCAATACCGTGGACAGCCACAGGCATTGACCCAAATCCGATTTATCTGGCGTTCAGCGCCTTGAAGCCGAGCGACGCAAGCGGCGTGAGTTCTCGTGCCGTGAAAACCGATACTACATTGATGACCATCCGCCTGGGCACATTCCGCACGGACAGCGTCCGTGTGCCGCCGCTTGTCTCAACGGTGGTGCAATTCAGCGTGTTGCCGGATGCAGCCTCGCCGTTGGCGCGGTTCTGCTTTCTGCCAACTGCTGGAAGCAGCGCCACATCTGCCACGCTCACGCGAACGTACCTCACACCATCATCGTTAGATTCGTTAGTAAATATTCGCATAAAATGGCAGAACGCACCTTTTTCCGATGATTCAACATTTGCGCTCTTAAAAGCTGATGTCATTTCTGGTACGATGATGACGAGCACGAGCCTGACAATTCGCGTAAGTGTGGGCAACCTGAAGCCAAAGATTTCGACGTTTACACCAACGTACATGGGGAAATACGGACAGGGTTTGAGTACGCCGGTGATTATTCGCGGAACGGGGTTCGATGGTGTGGATTCGGTGAAGTTTGGTGGTGTTCCGGCACAAAGTTATACGGTGGATTCTCCCACCCAGATAACCGCATATGTCGGCAATGGAGCCTCCGGCGCGGTATATGTGCGGAACCCAGCCTATAAGGATAGCCTTGCAGGTTTTGAATTTGCGCCGTCGCCCGCGATTACGGATTTTGCGGGCTTAGACCCCACAAATGGCTTACAACCCTACGTCGATTATCCAAAATATCAAGCAAGCGGGCGGCTTGTGCTTGTAAAAGGACAAAATTTTGCACCGAAAGTAAATATTTTGGCAAACAATCCAATTCAAGTGCGGTTTGGTGGCACGGTGGCAAGTACCGCCAAAGGAGACAATGACTCCACCATAAGCGCGGGTGTTGGAGCTGGCAGTACGGGCGATGTCGAAGTGCAGACGGTGGGCGGTATAGCAACGACAGGGACGAATGCGACACAACGGTTTAATTTTGTGAAACCGCCCGTGCTTGAGGGTTTTAGCCCGTATTTTGGAACCAAAGGTACGGAAGTTCTTGTGACGGGGGCGAACTTTACGGCGGTTCGCAGCATCCAATTTGGTGGTGTGACGGCTGCAAATTATCAAATAATGGGCGATACGCAAATCCGAGCAATCGTTGGGCGTGGAACATCGGGAACTGTCTCTTTGACGACGATAGGCGGTTCGACTCAGGCAAGCCTTAAATTTATCTACGTTGAACCGCCCGCCATAGATTCCGTTGGTCCTACGCTGATTGCCACCGATACGAGGCTTGTGATCACGGGAAAAAATCTTACCTTCGTGTCGAAGGTCTTTATTGCTGGCGCAACGGTGAACGTTGTACAGGTGTTGTCCCCAACGCAGATCGCCGTTATTGTGCCGCGTGGTGCCACCTCCGGCGTTGTTTCGTTGACTACCCCTGGTGGCACAGTTACCGATACCACCGCGCTGACGTTTGTGAATCCGCCGATTGTTACGTCTTTCAGCCCCCCAATAGGAACGGGCGGCATGTTTGTGACGGTGACGGGGGCGAATTTTATCGGACCAATCGCGGTCAAATTTGGAACAATTCCTGCGGATTCGGTGATGGTAATTTCTTCCACCGCAATAATAGTGCGTGTGCCGGAGAACGCGGTTTCTGGGTATTTGATTGTATCGAATATTTCTTCGCTTACACTCTCGCCAATGCCGTTCCAATACGTGCCAAAGCCATCCATCCTTTCGTTTATTCCTGTCACCGGTACAACCGGCGAGACAATAACGATTTTGGGTGATAGTTTCTTTAATGTTGACAGCGTGACGTTTGGCGGCGTGAAGGCGGTGGGATTTACGATTGATTCGGCATCAATAGGGACAAAAATTTATGCCGTTGTCGGTCCGAGCGGCGCATCCGGTCCGGTGGCTGTCCACACGGCGCAAGGAACGGCGGCAACAGGTGTTCGCTTTATCTTTCTACGACAAGATAAACTACCGCCGCCGGTCATAACGACGTTTAATCCGCAAGCTGGTGGTCCCGGAACAGTTGTTACCATCAATGGCGTAAATTTTAATTATCTGCAATCGGTGAGTTTTGGCGGTACGCTTGGAATGGTTGTGAATGTAGATTCCACCGCAACCCGCATCACGGCTGTTGTAGCAGAAGGCTCTACGGGAGCGGTTCAAGTGGTTACAAAGTCTGGTACGGCGACTTCTACACAGATATTCGGCTATATTCCGCCTGCTGAAATCCCGCGTATTCTGTCGCCGCTTGAGCAGGATTCAAGCATCATCACACGGTTTTATCGCCTGAATGGTGGTGTGGCGTGGACGAATTCCACAAACTGGCTTAGTCGCACGACTTCGGTGGCAGAGTGGAAGGGTGTGACGGTGGAGGTAGTTGCGGGAACGAAGCGCATTACAGCATTGCGCTTGCCCAAAACGAATGTAACAGGCGTTTTGCCGTCATTTCTTTCAGGGCTAACGTTGCTTCGTGTGATGGATTTGTCCGGCAATCGGCTTGAGGGAGCGCTTAATTCTTCGATTGCGACGATGACGAATTTACAGGAACTTCGATTGACCAATAACAATCTTTCGGGTTCGCTATCCGCATTGCTGCCAGATTCTGCCAAAAATACCGTTCGGTTCACGAATCTTCAAGTATTGCGGTTAGACAGCAACCAGTTCAGTGGCACGATTCCGACCAATATTTGTACTATCGTCAGTTTGCGAGAACTCGTGTTCCGGCGTAATGCGTTCACGGGTGAGATTCCAGCGTGCATAGTTGGATTGTTGGGACTTACGGTGCTGGATTTGAGTAATAACAAGCTCACGGGCGCTATTCCGTCGGAAATTGGCGCATTACTCAATCTGCAAGAACTTATTCTTTCAAATAATCAACTGACAGGTTCCCTACCAGCAAGTATTGGCGCGGGTGTGTCGGTTGCAGTGCGAGCAAAAAATGCTGACGGTGGCGGCTCGGGCGAAATCGCTGGCTTAAAAAGCCTAACGAAATTAGACGCGAGTTACAACAAGCTCTCCGGCGCGTTGCCGAACGAACTTTGGAATCTTAGTGGGTTGAAAGAACTGACATTATCCGGCAACCGTTTTACGAGCGAAATTCCATCGCGGATTGTGTTTTTACAAAGCCTCGAGGTGCTGGCAATGCAAAATGCTGGTTTGACGGGTACGTTGCCGGAGCTTGCGACGTTGCGGAATCTGCGTGTGGTGCAATTAGACAGTAACGCCCTTGCGGGCGCTGTTGCGCCGCATATGGGCGAACTTCGTTTGAAAGAATTGGGTTTAAGTTGGAACAAATTCACCTCCATACCGAATTTAGATTCGATGAAAAACAGCCTTGAGGTGTTGCGTTTGGAAGGGAATGTATTCACGTTTTCCAGCATCGTGCCGCAAGCACGGTTCCTCAAACAAAAACGCTTCACCTACGTGCCGCAAGCAAGCGTAATGGTTGGAAGCGATACATTAGCGACGATTGACCAAAAGTTTTCGTTCTCGTTCCGGCTTGATAGTGGTTTTGCGAACAATCGTAACCAGTGGTTTAAACTCCGGCAATTGGGCGACACCGTTGCCGTGCAGCCATTAGCGAGAATCAGTACGGAGCTTGGGTTTACGACCTTTAGCCAAAGCGATACAGGGTCGTATTTCTGCAAAATCACAAACACCGAAGCGCCACAACTTGTCCTGTTTACCACGCCTATTCGCTTGTTCTCACGGCTACCTGATGCGCCAAGGGCAGTAACACTTGTGTCCCCCAAAAGAGATTCCATCAACCTCAGCACGAGCGCCACACTGCTGCGGTGGGTTGCACTTTCGGAAGCAAAACAGTACGAAGTGCAAGTGTCCGCCAATGCCACGTTTATTCCGCTTACCTTCACCGAAACGCTCGAGGCAGCAACGACGAGCCGAACGATTGGCAATTTGGCAAACTTGACAACGTATTATTGGCGTGTGCGAGCTATCAATCAAGGCGGCACGGGTGCTTGGTCGGAGTCATTTCCGTTCACAACCGTTGCACCGCCGGGCGTGGTATGGCGCGTCACGACGTTGGACGTGGGGCGTGTGGTAGCGGGCGATACGGCGCGGCGAACTGTCACGCTCACGAATCTTTTCACCGAGCCACTCACGCTCAAAGCGATTGACATTGACCCATCGCAAGAAACGAGCAATTTCCGGCGCGTTACCGTGTTGAGCAACACGAGCGATGACGTTGTGCAGCCCGGGAAAACATTCCCGTTGCAGGTAGAATTTATACCGAAAGGAGCGGTAGGTAATCGTCAAGCGAACATCACACTAACGTACACAACGCCGTCGAGCAGCATCCTGCAAACATACCGCGAAACGGCGGCGCTGCGAGGTCGTGTTGTGGCGCTGCGAGCGGATACGGTAAATTTCAAGACAGTGCTGGTGGGAAGGACGAGTTTCACGACATTAGTGATTGTCAACAACAGCAGTAGCAGTAAAGCGCAGTTGCTGAAAGACCCCCAGATGCCGGTGAACCCTGACGGTACATTTAGCATTGGCAGAGTAGAAAATCAGACGTTGAATCCGAATGATACGATGAGGATTTCTGTTCGATGTGTTGCAAGCAAGGAAGGAACTTTGCGGGGTGTGGCGCGTTTTGTGTTCGATGTGGATACGGTAGATGTGCCACTTGTGGCTTCTGCTCGCAAGCCTACCTCTGAAGATGTTTTCATGAAGGTTGGTCTCCGCGTTGTTCAAGATAATGTCGAACCCGGACAACCAGTCACGGTACAGTTGTATATTGCCAAACCAGAAACCAGCAACCCTGAACTGTTTACAACGATTTTCCGTAATATTCCTCAGCCAATTGTTGAAGGATTTATTCGGGTGAGCAAGCAGGTGTTAGTCCTTGGTAGCGGAGAGCGTAGGGTTTATCAAGCCACCAGCCCGCAACCAAACTCGTTATTGCGATTAGGCATTCCGTCAACTACTCGCTGGAACGGTAAAGACACCGTGATGCTGGAGTTCCAGTGTTTATCCGTGGCGGGCGATACCGATAAATCATTCCTTGAGATTGAGGAATTTAAGTGGTCGGGCGGGCAGGGTGAAAATCGTGTGTTTATTGATGTGACGACGGGAACGTTTACCTCCGGTGCGTGTCGTGCCGATGGTACGCGTTTGATAAAAACCACGAACGGTAACTCCATCAAACCTCCTGTACCCAATCCGGTGAAGGATGAATCGCTGATAACCTACACAGTCCGTGAACAGGGCGTTGTGGAGCTTTCGCTCTATGATGCGTCCGGCACAAAAGTGCAAACACTCGTCCGGCGCGACCATGCTCCGGGTGAATACCAAATAACGATAAACACCCGCACCATCCCAAGCGGCGCATATATGCTTACGCTCACAACACCATCGGCTGTGCTGACCGAGCGGATAGATGTGGTGAAATAACGTTATCGTGTGAGAATTTTAACTTTTTACGGCGTATATTCTTCATGAATAAACGCCGTTTTTTTTTTGCGTTTATTCACCCGAAAGTCGTCTGGCTTCTTGAACAAGTGATGGGCTGATGAAAATACCTGCTGCGCCGATAGCTTGAAGAGAAGGCATAATAGCCCCAAGCAACCGATGCTCTTTTGCAAGAAGCAAGACACCAATGCTGCCAATAATCGTAATATCATTGGCTTTGGCGATGCCCCGAGCGTGGCGGTCGTCTATGAGCAGCGCATCTGCATTCTGTTGTTTATACAATGCCATTGCCTCTTGTTCGCCTTTGCCAAGCGAACCGCCCATGAAGATAGGAAAAGAGGCATCAATGTCAAGAATGCGGGTCTCAAGAAAGTGACGGAGTACGGTGGCAAAAGGTTTCTCATGGTTGCATATTTCTTCAAACACTGAGCGAGGCACATACACATGAGCAAATAGGATGGGTAGGAACCCAAGACCATTACAAGCGGCAAGGGCGATCAATGCAGAACTGTCAGCAATAAGGATCATGGGTGGGACGAAGCGAGAACAAGCATTTCGGCAGCAAGGTCGCTTGATTCGTAGTCAACAGCTGGAATGTGAACTTGAGCGCACAAGCGCATAAATTCAACCATATCCACGCCTGCAAGTTCTGTGGCTTTGCCTATAGAAATTCGCCCCTCGGCGTATAGTATTTGTGCGTGATGCAACTGTACTTCCGCAGCAACATCGGTAGCACGAGCGTAGAGTGGGTAGGTATCGTCGGGTAGTGTGAGGGTAATGGTCATGGCGAAAGCACAAACAAGAAACATTTGTTGTAATACTCAAGGATTACAGTACAAAATACAGCATCCCCTATGAAAATCCAAAACGTTAGTCGGTAAATGGGGTAGAAATCATATTTTTTGCGCTGACGGCGTAAAATGTGTATTTTCAGCAAACATATTTCTCTTCCCCCCAATCGCACAATCATGGCTTCTTCCAACACTTCTTCTCCCATGTCTGGGCGGCTTACGTTCATAGACATTCTGCGCGGCATTGCTTGCGTGTGGATGATTGAAACGCACGTCGTGAACGCCTGTATGAGCAACGGTTTCCGCTCCGGCTGGTTTTTTACCCTTCTCAATACCTCGAACGGCTACGTTTCGGTAACGTTTATCTTCTGTGCAGGTGCGGGGTTCTGGCTTGCAGCGTCGCGAAAATGGGATGAATACAAAGGTTTTCAATCGTCACTGCGAAAATACGTCAAACGGCTTGCGTTTATCCTGCTTGTAGCGTATTGGTTACACATTCCGGAGTTTTCGTTGTGGAAATTGCTCCAGGCACAGCCAGAGCGCCAAAATATCCTCTTCATCTGTGATGTGCTTCATGCTATCGTTATGGCTTCACTCTTTGCGTTGACCGCGATGCTGCTCACACCAAAACCACAATATTTACGCTGGGTGTTTGTGGCTTTGGCGGTGGTGTTTTTCTTCGGAGCGCCCTTCGTGTGGACTCTGGAGCCGGATTCATTCTTGCCGCGATTTTTGGGGTCGTATCTTTCACGCCCACCAGCAGCGGCGTTCCCGTTGTTTCCATGGTGCGGGTATTTTTTCGCGGGTGCAGCAATAACGGCGTTTTTTATGGAGCTTGAATACGAGCAACGGCGGCGTTTTGCGAAGATTATGGCAATAATTGCGGTCATTACTCCCGCCGCAACCTTATTTCTGGAATTTTTCACGCCGTACAACTGGCTTTTGAACTACGGTTGGGGGCAAAATTGGTATTTGTGCTCACCCGGAAATGCGCTGTTTCGTGTGTCCGGTTCGGTGTTAATGTTTTCTCTCCTTTATTTATATCAAGCACAGCTGGAGTCATCTGCGCTTGGGAAGCGCATCGCTGGCTGGTTGCAGCTGATGGGACAAGAATCATTATTTGTGTATGTTTTCCATCTCATGATTGTGTATGGCTCACCAGCGAATTTAGGATTAAGCTATTTTGTGGGACCTTCCTTCAAGCCCCATGCCGTGATTATTGTCGTCATAATGACAGTGATTGCCGTGTATTATATGACATTACTTTGGCATGACTTCAAACTCCGCGAACCGAAACGCCATAAGCGTCTGATTTTCATCTTTGCGGGGTTGTTCGCAACAATATTTTTGCTAACCACACCCGGTTTTGTGGATTGGGCAAATGCCTGGGTAAAAGAACGTTTCCCGCAAGCCGCGCAAACGAATACCGCAGGATAAACAAGAGTCGTCTGAAATAATTACGTCATGGAGTGCGAACGGAAGCCCGTACCCCATGACGAGTTCACGTTTTTTATCCATATTCATCAAAAAAAACAATGTCATCAGCACCAGAATTTATCACGCTAACAAGCTATCGGGAATATCCTGTGGAGGATATGCAACGCCGTGCGACGGAATTTAATGATTCACTGCAACGCCGCCGGACAGTACGTCATTTTTCTGACCGACCCGTGCCGCGTGGTGTCATTGAGGATTGCCTACGGGCTGCGGGAACAGCACCAAGCGGAGCTAATATGCAGCCTTGGCGGTTTGTAGTCGTCTCGAATCCAGAGATGAAGAGCCGCATCCGCGTTGCTTCCGAAGACGAGGAGCATGATTTTTATGAGCGCCGTGCCCCGCAAGAATGGTTGGATGCGCTCGCGCCGCTTGGCACCGATTCGGATAAACCTTTTTTAGAAACCGCGCCGTATCTGATTGCCATCTTTGCTGAAAAAACTGGACTTCTGCCCGACGGACGTAGCGTGAAGCATTATTATGTGCAAGAATCGGTGGGCATCGCAACGGGTATGCTTATTACAGCGCTGCACAATGCCGGTCTTGCATCGCTCACGCACACGCCCAGCCCGATGAACTTTTTGAACGATATTTTGGGTCGCCCACAAAACGAAAAACCATTTCTCCTACTTGTCGTGGGCTATCCAGCAGAGGCTGCCGCTGTGCCGAATATTCACCGCAAACCGTTGGAAGAAATCGCCACATTTGTGGAGTAGTCGGGCGGTGCTGTTTGTAGAACTCACCGCGCCTCATCCATGTCAACCTTGTTGCTATTCCATCCGTCTAAGGCTTTACGAGAACAAAAGCAACATCGCGGTTCTCTGTTGTACGGCGCGTTGATACACATCGTTCTATTCACATCTTTTTGCCATTACAATGAAAAACGCATTCATTCTTGCGTTGCTGCTCGCCAGCAACGCCTGTATTCTCCATGCCCAAACCGCTCAAAACTACTGTAAGGTTTAAAGGTGTAGTCCACCTCAAAGGTGAACTACACCTCACTCCTCCTCACATGTTCACCGAAAACCCAAGATATGCGCTATGGAGTGCAAAATATCGCTATACACATTGTCACGCATCCCGCGAAAAAGCTCAAACTCTAACGACGACGAACACACAAACGGACGGAGCATCCACGCAATCTGGGTGGCGACAAAGCCATACAGCAAAAACCAAAAGCGCACGAAATACACTTGCACTTTTTCACGATTTTCCCGGTAATGTTCGTCGCCTGATTCAGATTCAACCGCCTCACTGGTCTCACCATCATGAGTTGCTTCGCGTTCCATCGCTTCCGTAGCCGACGCGTAGATTGCACGGAAAAATGCTGCCCCCAAAAACCACGCCACAATAAAAATCCCCACGTTCAACAGCTTAAAAAACTGATAACTGCTCGTTGTCATGCCGAACAACAGCGTCACAGGCGCAAGTGCTACCAACACAAGGCTGATGATGGTAGTTCCCGCCAGCAAAATCACCACGGTCTGCATAAAAGACCGCCCCGTGCCGAGCAAACTTCCAAAAATAAACAACGTTGGGAAGGTAATCACAATGGTAAGCAAAAACAGCAAGGGGAGCTTGAATGCTGCTGCGAAGCCTTGCACGACGCTATGTTGCAGCCCCAGCACAAACCCGTACAGAAAAAATGACACAAATGAAATTGCTAACAGTTCCACCGCCCGCCGAGCGAGGTCGTGCGTAGTGAAGATGCTGCGAATGAACATCGTGCGGTTTTGGAGAATGGCAAGAAGTGTTTTCATGGGTTGTACCCTTTCAAAAATACGGTTAAAGAATGGAAGCAATGCCCAAAACCATGATTGAAACCACGCTTGAAGCCAAAAGACAGAGCCGCTTCTGTGCCTGTCGTCGGTTGAGCGAGAAGCTGTCTGCTCGTCTTGGTTTTGGGAAAGGGTACGAATGTGAGCGATAATTGCCTCATCGTTGAGTGTAAAAAATGTGGGCGTATTTGTATCCATTTGGCTTTGCCACAAGCGTTTGAGGTCGTCAACACCTGTGTAGTCATTTGGGAGCGGTTCCATTACGTGCCTCCTTTCGCAGCGTTGTGCTGGTTGGCTATGGTTGATGTATAGTGTTTTGTGAGAGCATTCATGCACTTCAATAGCACAGGTTTAATGCGGGAGAGCATCACGCCAACATTACTTTCAGAAAGCTCGAGCGTGGCAGCAATTTCGCGCTGTGAGCAATCTTCCATAAACAGCACCACGACATTTCGCTGGCGTTCGGGAAGGTTGTGTATGCAGTGACGAAGATGCTCAATCCGCTCGTCGAGCGCTTCATCAGGCGTGGATTCGTCGTAGGTGAACCATGCCTCCGCACTTCGCAAAGCAGCATTGGAGCGGTGTTGTTTTTCTTGAAAACGCATTGCAATGTTGAGCGCAATGCGATAGATCCACGTGGAAAGGCTCGCCTCGCCCCGAAAATGTGGGAGCGAGCGCCAAATCTGAATGGCGATTTCCTGAAACAAATCTTCGCGGTCGTCACGGGAAGCAGCATAGACGCTGCACACGTGCATAATGCGGGTGCGGTTTTCATGCAGAATGCTCAAGAAGTCTTCTTCCTGTAGCGTTCGGCTTAGTTGTGTTGTGGTATGCTGTTGCAAGGAAGCGTTCACAATAAAATGTTCAAAATGCTACGAACGAAATAGATAACCGAACCTTTTCTTTTGTTAGTTACGCTGCAAAAGGAAAATCTTACATGACGGTGAATATTGTTTGATGATTTATTGGTTCTCATTGGTTTCAGTTGAAAAAGCCAGTTTTTAGGAAGAAAAATTGCGGCTATGAACTCCGGCTGGGACTGGCATGACAACACACTTCCAACTAAAACCAATAAGAACCGATTTACTCTCACTCACGTCAACCTTGTTGCTATTCCATCCGTCTAAGGCTTTACGAGAACAAAAGCAACATCGCGGTTCTCTGTTGTACGGCGCGTTGATACACATCGTTCTATTCA
>JANYIG010000183.1 GCA_025358765.1 Candidatus Kapaibacterium sp. | reverse complement strand
GAATCTTTATGCCGGATTGATTGCTTACACCTATCTGCCGAAAAAGCCATCGGTCAATTACGACACGATTTTTCCTGATGAACTCCAAATGCTTCCTATTATCGCACTTTGAGGGGTTTCTTATGTCGAACTCACGTTAGTATAGAAATCCATTATTAAGTTTACTGTTCCCTCTTAACCCATAACAAGATTGATTGAATGCCATTGGTTTCTTTAATTGAGCCAAAGCTCCTACAGTTCCTCTTGCTGAAATAATTAAATCTCCTTCATTTAAAAGTTTTGTACTACTATTCTTCAATCCATTTTCAGTGATTGTCTTTTCTGTTTTATCAACAAAACGATTTTCTTTGTTAAAATCAACTACAGAAAGCCAAGAAATGTTGCCATTCCAATAGTCTGGATTAGCGGTATCAGGAGTTCCACCTCCAATTATCTCAATAACATTACTTAGTTTGACCACTTCCCATTTACTCTCAAACTTCACTTTTTTTTTAGCAGAAAGCGAAATACTTTTCTCAAAGTCCACGCGGTCGAAGGTGAACATATCCACCAAATTATGGTAGCTGATATTTTGCCGTAAATGCTCAGGCAACGCCACATCAAACTCACCTAAAAATGCTTTGTAAATGTAAGTGCTGGCTTTGTCGGGATTGCTCACGCTCTCGGCATCGTACAACTGCGTACACTCGTCTATGCTTTTGCTGCGTTGAATGGCGTGAATGCCTTCGCTGCCCCGACGGTTGCTGAACTCGTAGCCCAAAAAGCGTTTTTCTGCATCCTTTTCACCTGTTTTTACCAACACCAATTTTTGAGGATACGCCAAAATAAAATACAGCAACTTATCTTGCTCAACGGCGAGAATCTTTGTCAAACGCTCTTGCTCTTGTTCACTTGGAGACAGGTTGTCCCGGACTTTAATTTTCTTGGTGTATTCTTTGTATATCTCGTGTTGCTCAACGTTCTTATTGGGTGATTTTTGCAATAATGTTTTGTAATCCTCAAGAGAAATGGTGTCCCAAACGTGAGAAACATATTTTGCAAGCGGCTTTTCAATACCGTTTATGGTAACATCGTGGAGGGATACAAAGCATTTTTTGATAGCCTCTTCGACGTTGTACGCATCGGCGTTGTTTCTGCGTCGTAAAAAGAGGGTTACGGTATTTGTTCCCGTTGCCATGAACGTATTTGAGCCTAGTTCGGCAATCCCTACAATCTTAAAGTGCTTCAGCAGTATTTCTCTTGTTTGGGTGTAAATGCCGGCATTGCTCAAAATACTACTTGGCAAAATAATACCTGCCACTCCGCCATCCTTGAGTAATTGCTTCGTTCTTTCAATAAACAAACATTCTATTTCAGAACTTTGGTCAGTTAGTCGGTCGTATAAATCAAAGCCTGCTGTTGCTTTTTCATCATTCATCAATCCCTTGAACGCCGAAACAGAATACGGTGGATTGGAAATGACAATATCAAACTGCTTATTGTCTTGCGGATAGGTTTTATCGGTGATTTTCAATAAATCTTTAAATTCTTTTGAACTTGCGAAATCTCCCAAGCCATCACCATGCACTACTTTTGCTAATCCGTCACCGTGTAAATAGCAACTCACTTTGGCTGTTTTCACTAAACGATAATCTTTTTCAATGCCATAGACATATTTTTCAGCCCAATCAAATTGTACTGTCCGAAAGGCTTGAAGTTGCTTTTTTGTTTCGGGCTTGAAGGTTGTCATATCTAACTTCTCTAAATATTGTTGTACAACCTCCATAGATTCGGTCAAAAAATGCCCGCTTCCTGCCGCATAATCAATAATAGTGGGCAATAAATCATTTCTATTTCCCTGCTCAATTTTTTTCGCGGTAATTTCTTGAAGAGGCAAACTTTTAATGATGAAACGAGCAATAGGAACAGGCGTAAAAAACTGTCCTGACTCTTGTTTTAGCCCTGTGGTTAAAAGTAACTCAAAGAAATCGCTTAAAAATTGTTGGCGGTACGTGTACCGTATTTGATATACCTGAAGCAGTTCAACGACTTCTTTTACGACCTTCGCATTTTCCTCAAAGGAATCATCATCATACACCTCTTTTATCGCAAATTCATTATTCTTTTTAAGCCGAATTTCCGTTAAAATGTGCCTAAATTCTTCCTTGTATTTGGCATCTACTTGTAAAAATCGGCGGTCTAACTCTTCATCACTAACATCCGTTACATTTTTCTCTAATAATTCCCGCATTCCTTTGTTGTACAGGTCGGTCAATCTTTTTTGAAAAGAGATATTATCGTCTTTGCCTTCAAGCCACTGAAATTCTAACTCGTCATCTTGGTCTTTGGAATATTCATCAACGATTTTGCAAAGGAAAAGAGTAAATATTTTGTTGAAGGCGTTTGGTTTATCCGAAACGACGTTGTGCCGTAATATTTCCAAAAAGCGATTGAAAATAAAACTGCTATCCTCTTGCCGCAAAACCTTCAAATCGTTTTTGGTAAGTGCTTTACTTTGAAATTGATATGGTGTTACCCACGTATCAAAAATGCCATTAGTTTTCGGTAATTTATTCCACCGCTCAAAAAAGTCTTTGACATTTCCTGCTTGGCGGTAATCCTCTTCAATTTTCACAATGATATTGTTATACTCAACGGTATTTCCTTGAAGGTCAGAAGCGTACAGCATGAGAATATCAGCGTTTGTATCCTGTTGGAAGTACGTGAAAAGCTGTCCACCGTTTTTTTCTACATTCTTATATTCTTTGTCAAACTCCGTTCCCCACGTTTTGCATTCAATCATCAAGTAGGCTGCACCATTCTCACGAGTAACCAAAATATCTAATCGTCCGCTTGTACCGTGTCCGGTTTTCCACGTTTTTTCTAAAACAATATTTTGCGGTAGATACCCCTTTTCGAGCAATCTATCCACGCATTCCAGAACAACCCAATTTTCAGTCTGCGAAAAATTTTGAGTTGTTTTACTTTCACCTTTTATTTTGTTGCCGAAGTTGAATAGCGATTTTTCAAAATCAACTTCCATAGCGTAGCCATTGTATTTTTTATGGAAAATACCGAAGGTGTTTTCTTTCGGTGTAAATCCTAATGTCTGTATGAAGTTTTTGTAGTTCATAGACTTGTACTCAGCTATCTGGAATTGTTTTGTTATAGTGTTTGCAAGCGCAAATATACGACACTTAGGCAAAAAAAGAACCCTACGCAATCTGCGTCTGCTCTTGAATATCCCGCAATACCTTCCGCGCAGCATGAAGAATATTCGTACCCGGACCAAAAATCTGCTTCACACCCGCTTCGTAGAGGAACGCATAATCTTTTTGCGGGATTACGCCGCCCGCCACTACCAACACGTCATCTGCGCCTTGCGCGTGAAGTTCAGCGATAAGTTGGGGAACGAGCGTTTTGTGTCCCGCTGCAAGCGAGGATACCCCGACCACGTGAACATCGTTCTCTACCGCCTGCCGTGCGGCTTCTGCGGGTGTTTGGAAGAGCGGACTCACATCTACATCGAAGCCTAAATCCGCAAACGCCGAGGCGATAATCCTCGCGCCGCGGTCATGCCCGTCTTGCCCCATTTTTGCCACAAGCATACGCGGGCGGCGGCCGTGTTCTTTGGCAAACGTCTCAACGTCGTGAACAATCGCATCAAACTCAGAAGACTCGCCGTTGCTGTATTCGGAACGATACACGCCCGAAACGGTTTGGATAGATGCTTCGTAACGACGGAAGACTTTTTCCATTGCGTCGGAAATTTCGCCGACAGTTGCTCGCTTGCGGGCCGCATCTATAGCGCGTTCCAACAAATTGCCGCCCTTCGATGCTGCCTCCGTGATGGCTTCTAATGCGGCTTGCACGGCAGCGCTATCTCTGGTTGCACGAATGCTCTGCAATCGTTGTATTTGTGCCTCGCGCACGGCATCGTTATCTATTTCGCGGACATCCACCTCCGTTTGCTCCTTCGGCGGATATTTGTTCATGCCAACAATCACGAATTTCCCTTGATCAATCATCGCTTGTCGCCGCGCGGCTGTTTCCTCGATTTTTTGTTTTGGCAAACCCGCCGCGATTGCCTTCGTCATGCCGCCCATCGCCTCCACCTCGTCCATGAGTTTTTGTGCGGCTGCGGCAAGGGAATGCGTGAGCGATTCTACGTAGTACGAGCCAGCAAGCGGGTCAACGACGCGCGTCACCTGCGATTCCTCAGCGATGATAAGCTGTGTGTTCCGTGCAATGCGAGCTGAAAACTCGGTCGGCAGCGCAATAGCCTCGTCGAACGAGTTTGTATGGAGCGATTGTGTTCCGCCTAAAACCGCCGCGAGCGCTTCAATCGTAGTGCGAACGATATTGTTGTACGGGTCTTGTTCGGTCAGTGACCAGCCGGAGGTTTGGCAATGTGTTCGGAGCGCCATCGAAAGTGGTTTTTTCGGGTCAAACTGCTTCATCAACCGCGCCCAGAGCAAGCGTCCGGCACGCATTTTGGCAATTTCCATGAAAAAATTCATCCCGATGCCCCAGAAAAATGACAAGCGCGGCGCAAACGCATCCACGTCTAAACCTTTTGCCAACGCTGCCCGCGTGTACTCCAGCCCATCCGCCAACGTGAATGCCAATTCTTGCACAGCACTTGCGCCCGCTTCGTGCATATGGTAGCCCGAAATGGAAATGCTGTTAAACTTTGGCATAAATTTGCTCGTGTACTCAATGATGTCCGCCACAAGGCGCATCGAAGGCTCCGGCGGATAGATGTACGTATTTCGTACCATGAACTCTTTTAAGATGTCGTTTTGAATTGTACCCGACAGTTTTTCTTGTGGGCAGCCCTGTTCCTCGCCCGCAACGATGAACATTGCCAAAATGGGAATCACTGCGCCGTTCATGGTCATCGAAACCGACATTTCCTCAAGCGGAATGCCGCCGAACAGGATTTTCATATCTTCGACGGAATCAATCGCCACACCCGCTTTGCCCACATCGCCCACCACACGCGGGTGATCGGAATCGTAGCCTCGATGCGTTGCGAGGTCGAATGCTACGGATAGCCCTTTTTGCCCTGCCGCAAGATTTTTGCGATAAAACGCATTCGACTCCTCTGCTGTCGAGAATCCCGCGTATTGGCGAATCGTCCACGGACGATTGGCATACATCGTGGCATAAGGACCGCGCAAAAACGGGAAGATACCCGGTAGCGTTTCGCCACCGAATTCGCCGTTGGAGCCACCGGAAAATTCTAACGCCTCAAGGTCAGTCGAGGTATAAAGCGGCTTTACGGGTATGCCTTCGGGCGAAAGCCAGATTAAATCGTCGGCAGATTTATCCTTAATTTCCTTTTGGACGAGGGTTTTCCATTGGTCGAGTTCGGGTATGGTCGGCATGACGCTACTCCTCATGAATATTAAAATGGTCGAAATATGTGCTGAAGTTATGTTCTTAGGTAATGCTCGCGGTCGGTCTGTACCTCGTAAATGCCATCTCATAGGCTAAGAGCTGAACCTGCTATGAATATTGCTTGCAACAGGATTTATGAGTATCTTCCAGCAATATACGCAAACATACAATTTTTCGCACAGATACGCCACGCCGTGCTTGCTACTGCGTTTTTCACGTTTGAGTGGGCATCCAGATTACATCACGGGTATTTTCATTATTGAATAATTTATGAACATCGCTCAAGAATTTTCAGGAACCACGAATGCCGATGTATTACCCTTCAAGGGTCTTTCTCATGGAGCGGTGGAACAGAGCCGCGCCCAATACGGCGCGAACATATTGAACGAACACCGCCGCGAAAGCAAGGCTGATATTCTTCTTAATATTGTTCGCGAGCCAATGTTTTTGCTCTTGCTTGCTGCGTGTACGCTTTACCTTATCACTGGTAAATACGAAGAATGTATAATGATGGCGGCGGCTCTTTGTGCGGTGTCGGGCATATCGCTTTATCAGGAAACCAAGAGCGAAAGCGCTCTTTATGCTTTACGAAAACTGTCTCAGCCACATACTATCGTTATCCGCGGTGGTGAAGAATATGCCATTTCTACCGAGGAGGTTGTTGTCGGCGACATGGTGGTTGTGGAAGAAGGAGAGCAGCTTGTGGCAGACGGTATCATCCTCCAAGCCAACGACCTCACAATTGATGAATCAATCATAACAGGTGAATCCTTTGCAGTGCCAAAATTCGCACGGGAAGATGCCAATACGGTACTCGCTGGCACAACCGTGATGACAGGTAAAGGATACGTGAGTGTTACGACTGTTGGGGTCAACACCGAATTGGGGCGCTTAGGGAAATCGTTAGAAAAAATCACAACGGAAAAAACGCCACTGCAAAAACAAATTCAGTCCTTTGTCAGCAAAATGGCGCTCGTCGGCGGGGGGGCGTTTCTGCTAGTGCTGATTTATACATATTGGGAGACAAAGAGTTTTGTCGAAAGCCTGTTAAGCGGTTTGACGATGGCAATGTCAGTGCTGCCAGAAGAAATTCCTGTAGCGCTTTCCACGTTTATGGCGCTTGGGGCATACCGCATGATGAAGGAAAATATTCTTGCCAAAAAACCGCAAACAGTCGAAATTCTCGGCTCGGCAACGGTGATTTGTACGGACAAAACCGGGACGCTTACGGAAAACCAGATGACGCTCACGCACGTATATGATTTTACGCAACGGGCGGCGATTCATTGCGAGGATTATGCAATACTTGCCGCCTCTACGCAGCGCGTCATCAACTATGCAATGTGGGCAAGCGAACCACTGCCTTTCGACCAAATGGAAAAGGCAATCCACACCGCCTATACAACACTGACAAAGGCATCGGTCACGAACCAGTGTACGGACGAGCGCCCTGCCTACTCTCTCATCCATGAATACCCGCTTTCCGGCAAACCGCCGTCCATGACGCACGTATTTGCAGATGCTCAAGGAAACCGTCACATTGCTTGCAAAGGAGCGCCGGAAGCGCTGATTGCCATGGCTCACCTTTCGGAAGCAGATGCCGCAACAGTTATGAGCATCGTATCGGAATTTGCCTCGCAAGGTCTGCGCGTGTTGGGCGTAGCATCCGCTACATTTGTAGGCAATAATTTCCCTGAAATACCAACCGCATTCCAATGGAAATTTGAAGGATTAGTAGCCTTCCAAGACCCACCGAAAGCAAATATCTGCGAGGCAATTCAGGATTTTTATCGTGCAGGCATCGGCGTGAAAATCATCACTGGCGATTACAAAGAAACCGCGTCGTATATTGCCCAGATGATTGGTCTGGCGCATCCCGAACGCAGTGTGACTGGTGTACACGTGATGGAAATGAGCGACGTGGAGTTGCAACGCGAAGTCCGCGAAACAAACGTGTTTGCACGGATGTTCCCCGAAGCAAAATTGCGTGTCATCAATGCCCTAAAAGCCAACAACGACATCGTTGCCATGACGGGCGACGGCGTGAACGACGGTCCAGCGCTCAAAGCCGCTCATATCGGCATTGCAATGGGCAAACGTGGCACGGAAATCGCCAAACAAGCCGCCTCGATGGTGCTGTTGGACGACGACATCGCAAAAATGGTGAATGCCATTGGGATGGGACGACGCATTTATACCAATCTCAAAAAGGCAATACAATACATCATTTCTATTCACATTCCGATTATCTCCGTCGTCACGCTCCCACTACTGCTCGGCTGGAAGTTTCACGATGTGTTCACACCGATTCACGTTATCATCCTCGAACTCATTATGGGACCGACGTGTTCTATTGTCTTCGAGAACGAGCCGATGGAACCGAGCATTATGCAGCAACCGCCACGCCCGGCAACGAGTACGTTCTTTACATTAAGCGAATTATCACTCAGCATCGTTCAAGGTTTTGTCATTGCGGCGGGAGTATTGGGTGTGCTGTGGTTCTCCATCGAAATTAATCTGAGTGAAGATACAGCACGAACACTGGTGTTTAGCACACTTGCATTTGCCAACATCCTTCTCACGCTCGTTAATCGTTCGTTTACTGCGCCACTGACCCAAACACTTCGATACCGTAATCCGTTGATACCGATAGCGCTTGGCACAATGCTCGTTTTGCTTTTAAGCAGTTTTTACGTGCCATTCATTCGAGAATTGTTCCTTTTCACAGTACCAACACCCCTGCAAATAGTTCTCTGTTTTGGGGTGGCGGCTATCAGTGTTCTATGGATTGAGGCTAAAAAGATACGTGGCGGAGTCAAATGAGAACACAAAAAAAACACCATTCCGCTTATTCAGGTAAAAACGGGCAACCGATGTAGAGTAAATACACGAAAAATCATCTGTTCAGGCGTTTTTTGAATTCACGTTGTTTCAATTTTAAAAAGGGATAGGACTATGCAGAATAATACTATGGCGAAATTGCTCGCTGAATTTGTGGGAACCTTTGCCCTGATTTTCATCGGCGTATTGGCTATTACGGCTGTGAATATCGTTAAAGCGCCAGATGGCTTGGCAAATCTTGCATCCATCGGTTTGGCATATGGTCTGACGATTGCCGTGATGATAGCATCGCTCGGCGCGGTGTCGGGTGGACACTTCAACCCTGCCGTGAGCGTGGCGTTTGTGGCTGTAGGTAAAATGAGCCTCATGGATGGTGCATTGTACATTATTGCCCAGCTCACAGGCGCTACGGCGGCTGGTGTGGTAATTTCTACATTATTCGATGGTACGGCAGTAGCCGGAGGCACACCGAATCTTGCTCCGCAGGTAAGCATGGGTGCGGGCATTGCGATAGAAGCCGTAACAACCTTTTTCCTCGTGAACTCTATTTTTGGTTCCGCGATGGACGACCGCGCACCAAAACATATTTTCCCGTTTGTGATTGGCTTGACTGTTGCACTCGGCATTATGGCAACCGGTCCGCTCACGGGTGGAGCAATGAATCCCGCACGTACGTTTGGTCCAGCGGTTGCGTCCGGTATGTGGGCAAATCACCTTGTGTACTGGGTTGGTCCGATTCTGGGCGCGGTGTGTGCTGCCTTTTTACATAAACTTGTGTTCCAGAAAAAAGGCTAAAAAACCAATAAGGATAAGCATTAAAGCGGCTTTACGTAGCGTCGGAAATTAGTTACTTCCTCTTGATTGTAGGTTTAAGTTTAGATAACCTTTGACCATCTTCAAGCGCATCACCCCTCTGCAAGCCGCCACGAAGACGTGTTGCGTCTTGCTTCTCCCCTTATAAGGGGGCAGGGCTGCTAAGTTCTTCAGATTCCCCTTCGCGGGGCGAAGGGGTGGCAGCCTGACGGCTTCCGTCTGGCTGACGGGGTAGTGGGACAGCAATCAAGAAAACACCCCGTCTGGCTTCGCCAGCCACCCCTCTTTGGAAAGAGGGGAATTTTCAGATGCGGCTTTACAAGCCTTGTTTCGAGCCTGATATATTCAGAACTTAGCAGCCCTCCCCTTATAAGGGGA
>JANYIG010000171.1 GCA_025358765.1 Candidatus Kapaibacterium sp. | reverse complement strand
TTGCGCCGGAACAATCTTGAACCTCGTATTCCGATTTTATTGAGGCACGAACAGCCGCACACAAACTCACATCTGCCATGCCACCCAAAAGCACAACTTCAATAGCTCTATAGTGTGACAGCTTATCTGCAAGCTGCATTGCCGTTTGAGCAAAGCGTTCCGGCAACCAACGTTTTGTGGCATGATGCGCTCCCGGAGCAATCGCAATGCGGATTTTTTCCGCAAGATGGCTTTGTTGCATCCTTGCCAATGTATGCTCTGGTGGGTAGAGCACACCTAATTCTTCAGGCAACCAGAGTTCAAGCCCTTGCCCGTCGTCCTGAACATCAAATATTTGTGCGGTCTGGCGATACCGCTCGGCTTGCGGAACTATTTCATCATACCGATTCCACTTGAGATGCACAAGAGCAAGTTTATGAGCGTATTGTTTGTCGAGCGAGAGGATATGATGTTTGCGTCCCAAACCTGTACGAAATTGAGCCGAGCGGCGATTTGCCTGCAAATCAAGCACCGCGTCGTAGCGTCCATCCGGCAAGGTTGCTTGGATATCCTGCTTTTGGCGACGATGTTCTTCTTTGCTTGAGGTGCGTGAATACTCCAAAACGTTCGTTAGATGAGGATTATGCCGGATAATCTCACTGAATCGTGCATCCACAAGCATATCCACCCGTGCATCGGGGAACCGCGTTCGCAACTGCCGCAAAAACGGTGTAGCAAGCAGCACGTCGCCCATGGAGCTTAGACGAATGATTAAAATAGAACGCGGAGACAAACTGAGAACGGACAAGCAGGGAACGAAATAGTTCAGTAAAAAAGAAGCGAGCCGCTCACAATATGTTTTATGTGTGAAAAAACGACTCGCTGGAAATTATTGGTCAGCGTACACCTACCATAATTGACTTACATTGGATTTTTCTCCGGTATTGGCAACGAGCCTTGTATGCCCATCACGGGAAAATCTTTTCGCAATGGATAAAGTGGGTCGCCGGTTTCGGGGTCAACGAAGTCCTCGGGCATATAGAAACGGCGTAAATCGGGATGCCCGTCAAAGATAATGCCGTACATATCATACGTCTCTCGCTCGTACCAGTTCGCGTTTTCATACACCGCTGTGAAGGATGGGCAGCGAGGCTCGTCGTACTCATCCAAAGGGACTTTCAAACGAATGCGTGTGCTGTGGTCGAGCGAGAACAGAATATACACCATCTCAAAACGGTTTTTGCGGCGGTACTGGTCAATCGCGGTGATGTCAATCAGCAGATTGAACAACGTTCGCGGATGAGATTTAAGTTCATGTCCCGCCTCTATCAAATCACCTTTGTCAATGAGGAAGGTGATATCGCCATGATGCTCCACTGTCTGTACCGTTCCACAAATCGGTGCAAGCACCTCGCAAATCGCTTCTTTTGTAACCGCCATAATGTAATCCCTGAGAAAAGGAAAAAAGTATGATAAATAAGACTCTTAAACGACCTATTGCTCTGATACTTTCTGGACTTCTTCGTTTTTGGCACTATTTTTGAGATATGAAGGGACAGAGCCGATTACATAATCCCATAGTGGATTGCTAACGCCAAAAGCCACGTGGCTGTCCTCGAAATGATGCCGCATATGGTATGTTTTCAGGAAACGTCCGAGGCGGCTCGTCATCGGAAGATGGTGTGTGGCATAATGAATCGAATCGTATGCCATATACCCTACAATAAATCCTGAAAAGAGCGTATTCGCATAGATTGTAAAAATAGCGCTAAACGCGACATAAAACAAGGCTGCAAGCGGAATGCTTACAAGCAATGGCATTACTAAGCGAGTACTATCACGCGGGTAGTCATGGTGGATGCGGTGCACCATAAAATGTACGTACTGCCCCCATTGTGATTTTGGCTCATAGTGGAATACCCAGCGATGAAGAATATACTCGGTGAGAGTCCAGACCAACAGACCAACGACGAACAAAGCAAGGCTCATAGCCCAGCCGACGGCTTCATAGCCTAAATACGCCGTAAAGAGCGCAACCGGCGTGAACGTGACAAGCGGCGTGACAGGATGGATGTGTGTGAAATATTCCAGTGCTGGACTTTCAAACAACGGAATCGTCTCGTCTTTGTTGGAAACAAATTTTGCTTTGTCCGTTCCTTTGTTTGGTATGGGAATATTGATTGTTGGAACTTTCATTATGTATCGGTACTCTCAGATTATTGAACAATTGAATGAACGATTGAATGAACGATTGAATGGATAACTTATGCGGCAGATTGCTCTCAGGAAACGTTTATAACCGAAATGTATTGCTTGTGACAATCTTCAATTATGGCTTGGCTGTCATGCAATAATTCTCGGAGGTGCGTCGCTTTCCTGTAGCTTTGGAACATTTTTTTGCTAATTTACGGAATATTTCTGAAATCGCCATCGGCTTCGCGGGGAACACGCTTCCGATGCACAGTAAATTTACACCCTGCTTACACGCACGCAGCCGCATTATTACAATACATTACCAACACACGGTTGTTCATCCTTTATGAAAGACTGCTGAGATGCACAATGAAATTTACTTTTGGATAGGCTTTCATGCCTTTGTTTTCACCATGCTTGCGCTGGATTTGGGGATCTTCAACCGCAAATCGCACAACGTTAGCATGAAGGAAGCACTTGGCTGGAGTGCAGTGTGGATTGCTCTTGCCCAAGGGTTTAATTTATTAATCTATTCTTGGTTTGGTAGCGAGGCTGCGGTTGAATTTCTTACGGGCTACGTCCTTGAACTCTCTCTCAGCGTTGATAATCTTTTTGTCTTTTTGCTCCTCTTCTCCTATTTCAAAGTTCCAAACGAATACCAACATAAAGTCTTGTTTTGGGGTATTTTGGGCGCACAGGTCATGCGTGCGATGTTTATTGCCATTGGTACGGTATTGATCGCAAAATTTGGCTGGGTACTGTACATTTTCGGTGCATTTCTTCTTTACACCGGCATTCGCATGGCGTTCGACAAAGGTGAGGAAATTGAGCCGGAAGCCAATCCCGTACTGAAAATCTTCAAGAAAGTATATCCGGTTTCTAATGAATATGATGGTAATAAGTTTTTTACGAAAATTAACGGTATTCGTCATGCAACCGTGCTGTTTGTGGTGCTGTTGATTGTTGAAGTGACCGACCTCGTGTTTGCTGTGGATTCTATTCCGGCAGTGTTCGCAGTCACCCAAAATCCGCTCATCGTTTATACATCGAATATTCTTGCAATTTTGGGCTTGCGTTCCATGTACTTCGCATTGGCAGGTATTATGAACCTGTTTCATTACCTCAAAATCGGCTTGGCTGTTATCCTTTCGTTTATTGGTGTCAAAATGCTTATTGTGGATTTTTACCATATGCCGACGTGGATGGCGCTCGGTGTGGTTGCGAGTGTGCTGGCAATTTCGGTGATTGCATCTATTATGTTTCCTGACCGCGCCCAAACTCCCGTTCACCCAGTAATACTGCATGACGAAGTGAAGAATGCTGAAGCACACAGCGCCGAAAAACACGAAAACCAAGAACCGTGATATATTTTATTTCTGACCATCATTTAGGATTAGGCAGTCGCGAGAACGACAAACGCCGCGAACAAGACCTCCTCAAATTCTTGGCACAAATTAAGCCGCTTGGCAGTCAACACTGCGAGCGGCTTTTTCTTTTGGGCGATTTGTTCGATTATTGGTTCGAGTACAATACTGTTGTGCCGAAATATCACGTCCGCACGTTGGCTGCGCTTGCAGGCGTTGTGGAGGCTGGTATTCCAGTGGATTACCTCATCGGCAATCACGATTTTGGGCATCGCACATTTTTTGAGGAAGAATTAGGCGTGACGGTGCATCAGGGCGATATTGACGTGATGTTGCACGGAAAGCATTTTTACCTTGCTCACGGTGATGGCAAAGCATTTAACGATACGGGGTATTTGATATTGCGTTCAATTCTGAGGAACAAAACGGCGCTTTGGCTTTGGAAATGGCTTCATCCTGACATTGGTGTTGGATTTGCCGCACGAGTGTCCCGCAAAAGCCGCGCCTACACAAGCGAAAAAAGCTACGGGTACGAACGCAATGGATTAGAATATTTTGCCGAGCAAAAAATTAACGAAGGGTATGATTATGTGCTTATGGGACATTTGCACAAACCACTTGAAAAGCGCTTAGGTACTGGTCTGCGAGAAAATGCAGGCGTGTACATCAATACGGGTGATTGGATCGCGCATCGCACATTTGCTCGGTTCGACGGCAAAACGTTAGAACTCTGCGGCTTGGACGAATGGTTTGAGCAGAATGCGAGTGTGTAAATTGTTTTGTGTAAACCCTCATCCCAACCTTCTCCCAAGAGGAGAAGGAGCAAGACTTAAAGCCCTCGCCCCACGGAGACGTGGCGGGAGAGGGTTTGGGTGAGGGAACGTTTACACAAAATGTCGTACACTCTC
>JANYIG010000141.1 GCA_025358765.1 Candidatus Kapaibacterium sp. | reverse complement strand
AAGATATCTTGAATTCGTGCTTTCATCGTGCTGTAATCCTGAATTGTGAAACATCGGATGTGCAACTTACAACGAAATCAACAGCGCTCAAACCGGAAAATCATATTTTTCAAGTTTCCGCGCAGCAGGTTCCATCTCAATTTTTTCTGTGAATCCTTATGAATACCTACCGTACCTTTCAGTGGCTTTGCGGCTTCTGTGGCTTTTTTGTGATTGCACTATTCTCATTCGTGTGCCATGCTCAACCGCAAGGCGTTGTGGAGGTTCGAGCGGTGGACTCTGCGAATGTGCCACTCACGCTCATTCGTATTGGTCAACGTGAAACCAAGGGCATCTGCCCATTATTGAGTAGGATTTTTTTTCCTGAGCCTTCACCCGCTTTTCCTTTACGGTTTTCAAAATTCACAGAAGAGCAAGCGCGGACTTTTCGTGTGGAGAGGCTGAGCGCGTTCGATGCCAGTGAATATACGTTAGACATTCTTGGCAAGCGCCTGAGTGCCGCGCCGCAAGAAACACTCACGCTTTTGGATGGCGAGGCAGATTTGAAGCGGGCAACGTCGCTGCGTGAATATTGGCAACAGGTGTGGGGCATTGCACCGGAACGCATCGTGCTAAAGCACAAAGCAGAACTGTCTCGCGTGGGGCGTTGTGTGGAAATTGCAGCATCGCCAGCGTTGATGGAGCCTGTGGTTGCAACCGATACTCTGCACACGGTGCAACCGTCAGAGATTGTTTTTGCTCCAACGGTTACGAATCCCGAAACGCCCGTCCAGTGGACAATCGTAATCAAGCAACGCGTTGGAAATACCGATAAAATACTAAAAAACATTACAACAACCGGTAAAGTACGACCGCTTGTTTCTTGGAAGATAGCGAGGGAACTACACACAACTCCGATTGATACGATGCCATTGACGTATCAACTTGAAGTACGCTATGACAATTCCCCAAACAGAAAATCTCAAAGGGCTGCTATTGCTGTCCAAAAACTACCACCACCAACATCCCGCAGCAGTCGAATCCTGGTGTTGCTTGGTGCAAATGAAACGAAGGAATTAACTGCTCAGAATAAAGCGCTCATCGAACGCATCAAACAGGAGAACATGATACAAGCCACTTCCACCGTAACGATGACGTATTTGGCGAACAATGCCGCAAGCCGTGATGCTGAGCGGGGCGCACAAGCCGTAGCAATGGCTCTTGGTCTGAGTAAAGCTCAAGTTGCACCAACGAAAAACATGGCTCCACAACCATATCAAACCTTTATGCTCATAGGTGACAAGTTCGGCACGGTGGTGACGATTTCGGTAGAAACACCCATCGAGAAAAAATGAGCAATATAATCATCCTCTAAAACGGCACAACGAACTCCGAAGCGCGGTTTTGAGCAATCACCCGATTCATATTGACGGAGATAATTACTGTTCCGGCACTAACGTCATAAACGAAGCTATTCATGCCCGATGCGAGGGGAATAAACGACGGGATTTGTCCTTGCTTCCAGACGGGGTTTGCCGCTCGTGCTGCCGCAGCTTGCGGGTTGTTGTCTGTTTCCACATCGGGGAGCGGGAATTTAATCCCCAAATCAACCATTCTGCGCCCTTCCGCCATAAAAATTTCTTGCCGCATCAGGTACAACAACTCATAAAGCCGGTCGGCGGTTTTGGCAGCATCAAGTATTGCTGCCGTTACGGACGTGCCAGAAATCACAGGAACGTCCACCGATGCGGAGTTCGTCCACCGTGTTCGCACTAAACCGCCTACGAGCGGGTCTTGGGGGCTTGCCGCAACGCGCACGGAGGCTTGATATGGATAGAGGACGGTTCCGCCCCGCCGTCCGCGCTGTTCAGCACGTTCATCAACAGATTCCGTTGGGCGGTTAAGCGTTACCTTGAGCGCTGCAAGCAAGGATTGGCGGGCATCATCCAATTTCCCGTCGGATAATTGTGCTTCCGCCACAATCAAAAACGCTTCTTCGCTTTTTAAAAGGCAAATTGGGCTTTCTTGTGTGGCAGAACGTTTGTAGTATTTGGGGTCGAGGAAATCGAGGCGCGGCAAAGGCTGGAACTCATCTTGTCCGGTGTAAAGCGCCGTTTGCATCGTGCTTGGCGTGGTGATGGCATCGAACTGTGCAAAGCGCGTCAAATCTTGCTTTGCGACAAGTGAGTTTTGCGCTTGTAAAACAGCATTTGTTTTGTCGCCAAGATGATAATATGTCCGCGCTAACGCAAGCTGGTATGCGGCTTTCGAGGCTGCATCGGAGGTAAGAGCGATAGCTTGTTGAAATGCCTGCACAGCGCTTTGATACTGCTCGCGTGCTGTAAGCGGCTTTCCGAGCGCTTGAGCGGGCAAGGCAATAAAATAATCGCCGGAGTATTGGTGTGCCAAACCCTTAAAAAAGTACAATTCAGCCCGTTGATTCGGCGTAGTCGCTGCATCTGCCGCTGCAACGGTTTGTAAACCATAGTCTGCCATTTCCCGCAAACGTTCGATGGATTGGGCGATTTGGGCAATGTCAGCATCAGAAGATTCAAAACGGGGAATGTCCAAAACGCGGCTGTACAGTGTTCGATTGTTGAAATAATTATCGCTCACGACTTCCGCACCAATCAAGATACGGTCTATCGTTTGGGCTGTTTGTCGTTCGCAACCACGCAGCCACGCGTTCATAGCACCCGGTGCGTTCAAAAAAGCTGTGTCAGTGACGTTTGGATTTTCTACGTCTGTCAATGCGGCACAGCCAGACAAGGCGAATGCAGCGAAAATGATGAGGAGAAATGATTTTTTCATTGTGAGAAATAGGAGAAATAATAAGTGCGGAATATTCAAAAGGAAGCGATCAAAACTTAGAACGTGATTCGTATCGTTCCAAGCCACGTGCGCGGCATAGAATCTATGCCGTAGCTTGCTCCTGTCACCGTTGCGCCGTTTTGTGTGCTTGTGGCGGCGTTTGCGGCTTCGGGGTCGAACGTGGCTGCTGTCCAGCCAAACGGGTTCGATACAGAAAAGCCCACCGTGACTTGCTTTGCGATGCCCTCGGTCATGAATGGCGGCAAATCGTAGGTGAGAGAAATCAAGCGCACACGCCAAAAATCTGTTTTTTCGACAAAATAGGCTGTAAAGTCCGTCCAGACTTGGTTGAGGACTTTGCCTTGTATTGCCGATGCTGGAACACGCCCGTCGCCAATGCCAAACAAAAACTGGAACTGTCGGTCAAAAGAGTGAGCAACAGCGCCGTATTGGTAGTCGCTTGAAATGAAAAGATTTAATCGTTTCAAAAACGTTGCAGATAGGGAGATGCTACCAAAGCCGCTTGGAATGGTGCTTCCAAGATTTGCTTGGTAGTTTTCGACGCTGTATGTGCCATCAGCGTTGATAACAGCCTTCGCACCGCGCAAAAAGCCAACAGGAGCGCCCTCGGCAACGATATTTTGCACCGTAGCAGCGCTGTAACCGCCAATGGCAAACGGTGAGGTTCCGCCGGAGTTCAGCACTTCGTTGACCGTTGTGTTGAGCGAAGCATTCAGCGTAAGCGCGAAGTCCGATGTATTCAGGAGTTGAGCGCTGCCTTTTAATTCCACACCACGATTCAGGATTTCGCCAACATTTTTCAGAATTGTCGGTTCTGCGACGGAAAGCGCATTCGGTACGTTAAAGAGTGCGTCGCGCGTGCGGGCGTTGTAGTACGTGGCTCCGAGCGTGAGGGCGTTATCAAACAAACTTATGTCTGCACCAACTTCAATCGTCGTGGTTTTTTCGGGGCGCAACGTAGTATTTTCCGCCTGACCGAACGTTGCAGCGGGTTGCCCGTTGTACGACGCAAACGCAATCGTGCGGTCGCGGCGGAACGGCGGCGGGAAGTTACCAGCAATGCCATAGTTCGCACGAAATCGAGCGCTTGAAATCACGGTTTTAAGCGGCTGAAAAAACGATTCTTCTGACAAAACGTAGGAAAGACCGACCTTGGGATATACTTGAATGCCCACATCTCGCCCAAATGCTGAATTTCCGTCGGCACGAACGCCCACCTCAAGGAAATATTTATTTTGAATGCCGAGATTTTCAAGCGCGTAGATTCCGTAATTCACGAGCTGCGAGCGGTATTGGTCGCCCGTTTGAACCCCAGCGCCGGAAATCGTGGTTGCGCCATCGCGGACGTTTTCGCCGTAGAGCCGTGTCTGTTCGTCGCTTGTGCGGAAGAGCTGCCCGCCGACGTTGCTAATCAGCGACAATTCGCCGAGTTCAGCACCAAATTCTGCGCGGTGTTGCGCGGTTGCCTCAAACGTCAAACCCGTGAAATTGCGCGTCACATCGTCAATCGTGCCGCGATTGCTCGTGCCGGCAGGAACGACGGTTGTGTGAATGAGGTATTCGTTCGTGATGACAACGCGTTCATTGCTGCGGCGAAAATCCACACCACCTAATACTTTTACGGTCAAATTCGGAAGTGGCGTAAACTCAAGTGCCTGCGAGGTTTGGAAGCGAAGGGTCGAAATGCGGTTGTTCGTTAAATCCTCTGCATGTCGCACAAAATCTTTCATCTTCGCAAAATCAGCTTCGGGCAGAGCGTCAATATCGCTTTTGAAACCATATGCAACTGCCAAGCCGTCTTCGGCAAACCACAAAGGCGTGTAATTACCAGCATTGCCGTCTTTCGCACGTTTGTAGTTGTTTGATGAAAATCCAAACGAAGAAATATAACGAACGACGGGCGCAAGTTGAGCATTCACGCCAAGGCGAACGCTATATTCATCGGACTGGCTGTTGTTCACACGGAAACCATCGCCGTGCCGTGCCGTGCCGGACAAGCTATAGCCCCAATCCGCGCCACCGCCGCTTGCTGAAAGCGTGTATTGTTGCGTTACGCCCGGGCGATAGAGGAGTTCTGCTGTGCGCCGAAAACGCAGAAACTGCGTGGAAGCCGCATCAACGCCCACTCGTGCTTCAAACGATAGAGTAGAGGAACGACCGAGACCGTTTTTTGTGAAAATTTGAATCACGCCATTCGCTGCATCCGAGCCGTAGAGAGTAGTTGCCGCGCCGCCGCCCACAAATTCAATCCGTTCGATGTTGTCCATCGGGATGTCTGCCAAAGCGCTTGTTTGGGTACTCTGCTCGGTTGGGTACGTGCCGAAGCTCGAAACATTCGTTGTGAGCGTTGCACGGGAATTAAGGTTGTCCAAACGAACGCCATCCACATAGACGATAGGTGTAGAGCCAACGCTGACGGAATTGATGCCGCGTGTGCGAATAGTGGATGTAGCACCCACCAAACCAGAACGCACGGAGAATTGTGCGTTAGGAATCGCTGCTTGCAGCACTTGTTCAAAGCGGGGGATTGGAGCATTGTCTAATTGTTCGGCACTAACAACTGCCGTGTTTGTAGAGATTCTACGCCGCTCTACGCCTAAGCCCTGACCGCTTACGACGACTTCCTCGCTACGAATCGGGTCGTCTTCAAGTGTGATATTGAGTTCTTTTATTTCACCGCTGGTGAGCGTTACCGTCGTGCGTGATGTCTTGTAACCAAGCAATGTTGATTGCACGGAGTATCGCCCCGCAGGAAGATTCTCTACGCGAAACGTACCTTTATTGCCAGAAATAGCTCCACGACGAGCTTCAATAACTTTCAACACCACACCGGAAAGGAGTTCATTTGTTTTACTGCTGCGAATAGAGCCGAGAATTATTGCAGCGTTATCGGTATTGTTTTTTTCGAGATTCTGCGCAACTAATGGCTGTGTCAGTATGTTCACTGCCAAAAGAAACAGCATACATCCAATAGTGAAGTTTAATGGTTTATATTTCATCATCGTAATACATGTTTGACATCAAAAATGATGGCGTTTTTATTGATTTCTTTCGCTTTTGTGTTCGCTAAAAGCGTACAAACTTACAGCAATCATTTAGACTATACAACAATGTTAAGTATTAGTTTGGTATTCGAGCTGTGAAACTCTTGTAATAGTGGGCAACGTAGGAAATACTCTCTGTGTTGTCGCATCATTTTTTTTCTTATCTTATTGCATACTGTTCACGGATTACTACCGTCCTAACGCCAATATCTCCTTGTCTTAAGGTTATTTTATGGGTCGTTTCCACAAACTATCGCTCAAAAAGCAACTGTGGTTAATCGTTGCTGTTCCATTGTTCATGATTGTATTACTCACGGTCACGGCGCTTGTGGCATTGTATTATGCAAGATTGTATGCCCAAATAATTGGGATTACAGATACGATACTTTCTACATTATTTATTGTTGTTATTGCATTTTTAGTAATAGCAATTAGCTCGACAGTTATTTGTGTTTTATGGTTTACACATTATGTGAGTACTATTTTACGACGAATTTCGATGGTATTGCGGCGTGTTACAACGGGTGATTTTCGTTCGGTAATGCCTCCGTTTGGCGATGTGAGTTTTGACAAATTAGGTACACTCTTTAACAGGATGATGGGGCGGTTCCAAGAGATAATGAATGAAGTTCAATATCGTCAAATTCAGCTTGAAACGGCACTCGAAACGGCGGAATGGAGCAACAAAGAATTAGAAATGGCACAGCGCAAACTCCGCACGAATGAAACACTGTTCCGTACAATGGTTGAGAATTTTCCGCGCGGCTTCGTCGCCATTTTCGAGCCTGATTACCGAATTGCGATGATTGATGGACAGGGGCTTGCTCTTACCGGGCTTTCCA
>JANYIG010000129.1 GCA_025358765.1 Candidatus Kapaibacterium sp. | reverse complement strand
CCCACCGTCTTGTTTAATACGCTTAACTCTTGTGTCACCGTTACGAATGAAGTCACCAAGACAAGCCGAAACTGTCGAGCCAGGAGTTTTACCTGCTCCAAAGTCAAAATACTTTTTAGCAAGAATGTGATTTAAAACTTCTAAGTAATTTGTCAAATTACCAATGTCTTCTAAACTTTTTATTACGGCTTCTTTTGATGTCATTGTCTGTTCGTTTTTATGTTACGGTTCGGTCGTCCTACCATTGGCTATAACTCGTAAATATACGAAAGTTTTGTCGTCCTTGTTGGATTGTTTTTGTCGTAGTTTTTGTATTGTCAGTCTTGGCTGATATTCGCTTGAACACAGGTTTGGATGAGCTTTTTTTGGAGGGATGACGGGCTTTTTGTTGTTGCGGGGTATAACACGTTCACTTGTGGACAAAAACAACGTTGCACCTTCGGGCAACTTTTCATATCTTTCAATTTGTGGACACAAAGCAGAAGCATCGAACAATCATTTTTTACAAGGCTTACTTTCAGGAGTTCTTTGTAAAACAGCAGGACAAGGTGAAGAATAAAATCATCTGGACGTTCACGTTGATTGAAGAGCTTCCCCGCATTCCTGAACTATACCTCAAACACATTGAGGATACAGACGGGCTGTACGAAATTCGAGTGCAACGAGCTGGAAACCAGCTGGAAGCGATATTTTCCGCATTTTCTGTTTTTTTGACCACGGGCAAATAATCGTTATCGCAAACGGATTTCAAAAGAAAAACCAAAAGACTCCGAAAAAAGAGATTGAGAAGGCACGAACTATTAAACACGAATATGAAGACGAAAAAAAGTACCATCACGACGCTTGAACAATTCAAGACGAAACACTACGGCAACCGTGGAACGGCAAAACGCGACGAGCTTGAAGCGGGGTATGAACATTTTAAAATCGGTGTACTTATTCAAGAAGCCCGCCTTGAAAAAGGATTGACACAACAAGAGCTTGCCGAAAAAGTTGGAACGACAAAATCCTACATTTCCAAAATTGAGAACAACATCAAAGAAGTGCGCCTTTCAACACTCCAAAAAATTGTTGAACACGGTTTAGGTGGTCACGTAGAACTTTCTATCAAACTTTGACGACCACTGTTTACGGTTGCTTCCAACAAAAAAAGCCCGCCTCAAGTTTTTTGAAGCGGGCTTTATTCTTCGTGTTGTTGGGGTTTACTCGTTGGCAACATCAAACTTGGTTTCGAGCTTGACGAGGCGTTTTGCCCAAGGCTGTCGAAATGCTCTTGCAGATGGTGATGAAGGTGATTCGTCATGGGTCGTTCGTTTGTCACGGGTGTATCTTCACTAATGGCATGAATTGGCAGCAGTGGGGAGAGAATTAAGAATTGGGAATGATGAATGGGGAATTCTTCATTCTCAATTCCCTATCATTGCTTTTCACAGACGGGCGTTGTAATTTTACGCCATGCCAACACTCTACATTGAAACTACCATCGTGAGTTATCTTGCTGCTCGTCCAGCAAACAACATCACCGACGCAGCACGACAACTGAGTACGCATGAGTGGTGGGCGCATCGTCGGTCATCGTATCAACTTTTTACATCGGTGGTGGTGGTTCGTGAAGCCGAACAAGGAGATACCGAAGCTGCCATGCGAACGGCTATCGAACAAACCATAACGCAACAACACTATCGTGCGCCCATTATTGCTACGCCCGATGAACTGCTTTCTGAACGTCCCTTCTCTGGAGAATGAATGATGAATACGATACCCGTAACCCTCGCTGCCACATCCGATGAACAAGTTCGGTTTGAGGGCGAACGCCAGCCGCTGGTTACCAGCCCAATCTTGGAAGAACTCTATCGCATTCGTGACGACCATGCTGCTGCGTACGGCAATGACTTTTCGGCGCTCGTTGCCGATTTGATGAGCGAACAAGACCGCCACGAGCGCAATGGGTATCGTGTTGTGCGCTTGCCTATTCTACGGGCGGGGTGAATTAAGAATTCCCCATTCTAAATTCTCAATTTCCTACCCCGCTTCATACCCCGCAGCCCGCAACAGTGTTGCAACGTTCACATCCGCAAGCCACACCTCGCGCACGGTGCGTCCCCAATCGTCGCGGTCGGGGAAACCTTCGGCGGCTCGGCATTCAATTTCTTGTCCGGTGAGCTGGAGTTCCGCAAAATAATATGCTTGTAAGCCGCGTTCTTTTGCGGCTTCGGGTGTGATGCCCGCTCGAGCAGCTTGCGCTCGACACTTCTGTGTTTTTCGTGCCTCAAAACAATCAATCCCTGCAATCCGAATAATCACAAGCTCCGCACCGACGTTTTCGTCGGTGCGGACAAGATACGGGTCGCCGTCTATGACGCGCGTCACGACGGCGGTGAAATTAGCGGGTAGCGACATATTGTTCGGCGGCAAGGTTGAACTTTTGTTCTTGGCGGATTTCGGTGACGGCGAAGTCAATGATGCGGGCAATTTCAAGCATTGCGTCGTTGAATG
>JANYIG010000113.1 GCA_025358765.1 Candidatus Kapaibacterium sp. | reverse complement strand
CGCGCAGCCGCTTGATTCCTTGCTCTCGGAAGCAATGCGGAATAATCCGCAGCTTCGCGCTTATGCTTTCACCGTCCAAGCCGCCGAGCATCGTATTGATGCAGCAGGCGCATTGCCGCCGCCGCAAGCGGGCGTTGCGGTGGAACAGGTACAAGTTGGCAATTTTAACATCGTGAACGGCGCACTCTCGAACAATTTTTCGCTCTCGCAGATGTTCATGCTGGGCGGTAAACTCGCCGCAATGCAAGATATGGAGCGGGCGCGAGTAAAAAACGAACAAGACCGTACACAAGAATTTGCCGCAAAACTCCGTGCCGACATCACCACTGCGTACACGATGCTGTGGCGCATTGACCGCCAGCGCGAAATTTACGCCAGCACCGCAACCGTCTTGGAGCGTTCGATTGAAGTGGCTTCATCGCAGGTGCAGGCAGGACGCTTTTCCTACGCCGAAGTGCTGCGTCTGCAAGCGGAAAAATCGCTTGCCGTGCTGAAACAAACCACGCTTGGCAATGAGCGCAAAACCGCGCTTGCTATGCTCGCTGCACTTGTAGGGCGCACGAGTACAGTTTCATTTGACATTATCCCTGTTCTTACAGAACGCCGCTTCACGGAAACACAAGCGCGGGAGCGCCTTCAATCGCTTGCTGCCTCGAACCCAACGCTACGCCGTATGGCAAGCATGATTGCCATGACCGAAGCGGAGCGGGTTTCTGCCGAAAAAGAAGCAACACCAGACGTGATGCTTCAAGGAATGATTATGCGGATGCCGCAAGGAATGACGCTGACGGCAACCTCGCCGCTTTTTACGGGTGCGTTGGAATCGCCCTTTGAGTACATCATTCGTGCGCCAAATGCCCCACCGGATTTTATGTACAGCCTCATGGCACAAATCACGCTGCCTTTTGCGCCGTGGTCTTCCGCTAAGTACACTGCTAAAGCGCAAGAACTCGCGGCTATAACCCAAGCACAAACCTTAGAGCGCGAGAGCATGACGCTCATGCTTTCCGCGCAAATGGAAGAGCAGCTTCAAAAAATGCACACAGCCACACAAACCGCAGAAATCCTTGAAAGCACTATCATTCCGCTTTACGAGCGTACTTTCGACGCGCAGCTTGCGGGTTTGCAATCAGGGCAAACAAGCATTAGCGGGCTGTTAGACACCGAGCGGATGCTCCTGATGAAGCGTGATGACGTGCTTATGGCACGAGAACAGTATCATCTTGCGCTTGCACAACTTGAATTCCTTCTTGGCGAACGCTTACGATAATTTTTTGAACCAGAGTGCGGAATGTACTCCGCTCCTCATTCACGCAAGTGATCATTCAATATCATAGCGGAATACATTCCGCACTCCAAACCCTTACAACTATGAGACACATCATCATTGCGGTTCTGCTCCTGAGCCTTGCTGCGTGCTCGCAGAAAACCGCACTGCATACTGGTCACAACGATTCCGCTGCAACAACAGCCGCCAAGCCAACAAAATACACCTGTCCAATGCACCCTAACGTGATTTCGGACAAAGAAGGTATTTGCCCAATCTGCCAAATGGACTTAGTGCCGGTCGGCAGTGCAGAAGCTGAGAGCGAACACGAAAAGCATACCTTGAGCGAACTTACGGTAACGGAGCAAAGCCGCGTACTGGCAGATGTGCAAACGGCAACGGTGATGTCGGAGCCGATTCGTCGCACGGTTACGGCTATCGGAACGCTGGACTTTGCCGAACAAAACCGCCGAAGTATCACTGCCCGCGTGAGCGGACGGATTGAGCGGCTTTTTGTCAATCAATCTGGCATGATTATTCACAAAGGACAGCCGCTTTTTGATATCTATAGTCCAGAACTATTACAAGCACAAAACGAGTACATCATCGCCTTCAAAAATCAGCAGACGACAAGTTTGAGCGGCGGTGCTGGTTCAAGCATTGTCACAAAAATAAAAGAACGCCTGATGATTTGGGGACTGACGGAAGCGCAAGTTCAAACATTGGAACGGGGGCAAGAGGCAGCGCTCACAACCACTATCTACGCGCCCTACGGCGGAACGGTGATTGAGAAAAAAATCGTGGAAGGAACGTATGTGAACATTGGTGCACCGCTTTTTGACGTTGCCGACCTTTCTATGCTCTGGAATATGGCGGAACTCTACGAAACCGACGTGGCGGCGGTAAAGATTGGTCAACAGGTTGTTTTGCACACACAGACCTATCCGAACGAGACCTTCAAAGGGCGTGTTGCTTTCGTTTATCCAGTGGTAAATGCAGAGTCACGCACGGTGAAAATTCGCATTGAAACGCCAAACCCGCATGGGAAACTGCGTCCGGCGATGTACACCGAAACGCTTTTTGTGTTCAATCAAGGCACAGGCTTGACAGTGCCGGACGATGCAGTTTTGGTAACGGGCAAACAGAATATCATCTGGGTGCAGGTGCAAGGCAAAACGAACGAATTCGCCATGCGACAAGTAACAACGGGTGCGAAATTCGATGGTAAAACCCAGATTCTTTCGGGTGTGTCCGCAGGAGAAAAAGTTGTAGCAAGCGGCGGATTTTTGTTGGATTCGGAACGGCAATTGCGCGGTGGAGCAGGCGGCGGGCATCAACACGGTGGAGAAACGCCACAGAAAAACTCAGATTCGATGAAAGGAATGAAGATGTGAGGAATAAAGATGTAAGGCGCACGCGAGTTGCCGAGGGGTTTGCGCGTTTTTTTTTGTATCTGCTTCTCGAGTTTGTGTACAAAAAACGAACTATTCCACAAGCCGCTTCACGCCTTGCTTCTCCCCTTATAAGGGGAGATTGAGTGGGGTTCTTGCGCGTAAGGTTTGATGCGGTTTCCAGGAATTTATCTAAACTTCCATAGGTAGGAACAATCGCAATACGACCGTATTATGGCAAAAAGAAACTCTTCCGAGCAGCCACGCTCCGAAAGCCTCCGCGAACAAATTCTGGCAAAAATCAAACAAAGCGGTATTCTTACCGACGACGAACATGACTACCTTGCGGGGCGTTTGCAGCAGCACTATGGCTTGCTTTGGGAAGACCGACCGGAAGACGTAGAAACACGCCTTCGCACCGAATTGCCCGTCTTGGTGGAAGTGCCGGAGCGCCGCATTCTTCCGCCCGCAAAACCTGACGGCGAAACCCTCTTTGAAGAAAATGTGCCTAACCACATCCTCATCGAAGGCGATAACCTCCATGCGCTTTCAACACTTGCCTTCACACACGAAGGCAACGTGGATGTTATCTACATTGACCCGCCCTACAACACCGGCAATAAAGACTTCCGCTACAACGACCGCTTTGTGGAGAAAGAAGATTCCTACCGCCACTCTGCATGGCTTGCCTTCATGCACCGCCGCCTCACGCTCGCTCACCGCTTGCTGAAAGACACGGGCGTTATTTTTATTTCCATTGATGACAACGAACAAGCACAACTCAAACTCTTGTGCGATACGGTTTTTGGGGAGGGGAATTTTATTGAAATTTTTTCATGGGTAAAAACAGAAACACCTTCAAACCTTTCAAATAAGACAAAAGGGAAAGTTGAATTTGTGGTGTGCTATGAAAAAATTAGAAATAATCAGCGCTTTCAGGGCTTACAGAAAAGTAGCTCCAGCGATAATCCGATGATGAAACATCAAAACAGCGAAAAAATCTTGAAGTTTGCACCCCAAACACTCAATATTAAAATCAAGGAAACACAGATAAAATCCGGTTTGTACGGCACAGATAGATACCATATTGCGCTCCTTAATGATGTGGAAATTGCTAATGGCAAAAATGTGAACGAAGTTGCTCTCAAAGGCAAATTTATTTGGACACAAGACAACTTGGACGAAGAATTGAGCAGAGGTACGGTAATGACGATAAAAACAAAAACGATGATTTTATCGTATGAAAAAGCTGAGTACGAGCCGGAAGTACCGCCAAATCTTATTGATAGAACTGTTGGTGTCGGGACTAACGAAATTGCCGAATTGGAATTGATTGAATTAGGCGTTAATAAATTTGATTACCCTAAACCAACTTCGCTCATCAAATATCTCCTCGGTTTCAACGGCGACAAATCTTCCCTCATCCTCGACTTTTTTGCCGGAAGCGGCACAACGCTGCATGCAGTGATGGCGCTGAACGCGGCGGACGGCGGGGCGCGGCAGTGCATTTTGGTGACAAACAACGAAAACGGTATTGCCGAAGAAGTTTGCTACGAGCGCAACCGCCGCGTGATAGAGGGCTACACAAAACCCAACGGCGAAGCGGTCGCGGGGCTACGGCAGAATGCGCTCCGCTACTACCGCACGGACTTTGTGCTGCGCGAACGCACAAGCCGGAACCGCGAAGAACTCACACGCCGTGCCACAGCGATGCTGTGCATCAAAGAAAACTGTTACACCGAGCTGGAAACACCGCCCGATGTGGATGCCGGGGAAATGCGGCTTTTCGCGGATGCGTCCGGAAGCCGGCACGTGCAGATGCTGCTTATTTATCCCTCGCGGTACATTGACGAAGCAGTAGAGCGGGCGGTAGAGTTTATTGCGGCGCTACCTACGCATCTGCCTACGCAGGGAAGCAGGAAAATTAAGGTGTATGTATTTTCGCCGTCGCAGCATCCGTTCACCGAAGAATTTGAAGAAGTAATTGACCGCGTGGAGCTGTGTGCATTGCCGGAGGCGATATACAAGGCATACCGCGATATTTTGCCGCCGGAAGAGGGCGGGAACGAAGAAGAGATCGCTGAAGAAGTATGAAACGTGTTTTTATTATCGCCGGACCCAACGGCGCGGGAAAAACGACGTTTGCCCGCGAATTTCTTCCGCACGAAGCAGGCGTACTCACGTTCATCAATGCAGATTTGATAGCGGCGGGTATCAGCCCTTTCGCACCCGAAGCGGCAGCCGTACAAGCGGGGAAAATCATGCTGTCCATGATAGCGGCGTGTGCCGCACGAGGCGAGAGTTTTGCGATAGAAACCACCTTGAGCGGTAAGAATTACGCCCGCGATATTCCACACTGGCAAGCAAGTGGTTATGTGGTAAAGCTATTTTTTCTTCGCTTGCCTTCGCCGGAAATTGCGATTGCACGAGTGCAAAACCGTGTCGCGCTTGGCGGTCATCATATTCCCGAGAGCGTGATTCGCCGCCGCTTCGCGGCAGGATTAGAAAACTTTGATCACTTGTATAAGCAACTTGTTGATGAATGGTTTTTATATGATAACACAAACATAGTACCTATCATACTCGACAAAGGAGGCAAACCATGACACCGACATCACACCAATTCGATGAAACTGAATTGCAGGGCATCCAAGCCGCCATGCTCCGTGCCGCCCACAATGCCCGCGAAGAAGCTCGTAAGGCGGGCTTGAAGATTCCTATTTGGGAAAACGGCGTTGTCCGATGGGTTTACCCGGACGAATTGACCACATCACAACCCCAAGACCAATCACAGCAGACATGATTCAACTCAAACCCTATCAAGAAAAAGCCGTTCAGACCGTCGGGCGTATCCTGCGAATGCCGGAGCAACGGCACTATGACGAGCGCGATGAACTGAGCTATGGCTACGTTTATACGAATTTATCGCAAAGCATGATTCGGATTGTTGCTGAAGATGCTGATTACTTCTCGAACAACGTAGCCGTGCGCCGCGCCATATACCAAGACCTTTTGCTCAAAGCAGAGCACATCAACGCACGACTTGACCGCAATCGTTTGGGAGCGAAGTATTACAAAGCCCTTTGTCATGCGGCAGAAGCGTACTTCGATTTTTCAATAGATTTCTCAAAAGTTTTGAATGGCGAAGACGGCTCAGAATCACAGCACTTGCGGAATATCCGTGCTTTACAGGCAAAAATGGTACGCACCGATGTACAAACAATTGAAATAGCGGTTGCAGCTAATCTGGAGTTTGACCTTGACGACGCATACACAAAAGGTGGCGTGGAAGTGGATGCCGCACATAAACAACGCTTTGCCCGCACGAGCGAGGAACTTCGGCAAGCACTCCGACGCTTTTGTGAGCAGAATTGCGGCGGATATGCCAAAGCCGAAAGTGTTCCCTTGATGACGACAGGGCTTGTTAATCTTTTGCGAGAATATTGTGGTTTTGACGAAAAGTCCGGCACAAAAATCATCTTGGAAACCAACAACAGCCTACATTTCGTGGAACTGCTGGCACGATCGCTTCTGAAACACGCAGAATTGCAACAAGAAGCCGCTAAAAAGCGGAGGCAAAGCGTTGAAATCTTCACGTGGGATGTTCCAAAGGAGCGATTGTACACCGACAATTATTCTGTACTGGAAAACATCCCCACCCACATTCTCCAGCCATTCTACGTGCTGCACAATACAAGCCGCCCCGAACAGGAGTTTGTGAAATTTTTGGAAGCAAACTCAGAATACGTGCAGTGGTGGTACAAAAACGGCGACAGTGGGCGCGAACATTTTTCCATAGCGTACACCGGTACTGACAACAAAAAGCGGCTCTTTTTTGCAGATTTTGTTGTCCTGCTCAAAAACGGCTGTTTATGTGTTTTTGATACAAAAACGAGTAACTCCGACGCACTTGCTCCCCAAAAGCACAATGCGCTTCACGCATGGGCAAAAGAACGCACCGCACAAGGCAAAAAGACGCTTGGAAGCGTGATTATACCGCATTCCGTCGGTGAAACCGTTATGTGGAAGTATCCACCTGCGGTAATTGATAATACAGATAACCTCAGCGCGTGGGAAATACTTGTTTTGTCAAATGTGCGATAATACTATCCGACCGATTGTTGAACACACACATTCCGACTTGTCATTGCCGAGAACGAATGTTTCCCGACCCAGATATAGAGCGGCGTACCGTTGGTGGATTGCCGAAATAGAAAATATTTCCTGAACCCGCAATTGTCGCATCTAATGTTTGCGACGCATAAACGTTGATATTACCAGAGCCATCAATCCGCGCTGTTGCTTGTGCAGCAAGTAAGCGGCGTGCATCAATATTCCCCGAACCACTAAGCGAAATGATTGTTGTTTGCGAACTTCCTTGCAGATTGATGTTACCGGAGCCTATAATAGAAGCGGTTAGAGTTTGCACGGAGGCTTGAACGTCCGCATTACCAGAGCCTGCTTGTACGAGAACAAATGTTGGTGTTTCAAGTGCCGCAAGCGTGGTGTTGCCAGAACCATCGCGACTCAAACTGCGAATCTGTACGGCACTAACCTTTACGCTGATGTTTCTGGTCGGGCGGAAGGAAAGATTATTTTCGACGTAGATTTTAAGCGTTGTTCCAACAACGACTGTGCGAATATAGGGAATAATATTCTCGTCCGTCGTGATTTCTATGCCCGGAGATTGTTTGCACACAATATCCACATTAACTGATCCTTCAATCGTTATAGCATCGAACGCATCAATCGTTCGTTTGGTCGTGGTGACGTTGCCATTGCCAATAATGCCGGCGTTGACGTTGTTGATATTGATATTGCAGCTCGTAAGCGTGAGTACCGCAAGCGCCACAAGTACAGCGATACCGACATTTGCGAGGATAGAGTAATTCAATAATTGGTTGAGCGAGTGATTATGGAGCGTTTTCATGATGATTGTAGTGTAAAAAATGGACAGATGAAATATGAAAAGCCAATACGGCTTAGAATTTACCAAACTTGAACGTCAAATTCGCTGAAACGCCGCTTATATCACTATTCGTAAGTCCGTTCAACTCCACACCATTTGCATAACGGTAGCTCGCACCCGCTCCAATACGGAACCAGCGAGCAATATTTACTTCTGCATACACACCCGGTTCCACAACGAAGAATCCATCGGCTTGCGAGGTCAAAAGACGCACGGTACGACCGTTAAAATCTAATCCACGATAGTAGTATGTAGCGCCGCCATAGCCCACGAGCATTTGTACACCATAGTGGAGCAGCTGGTTCGAGTTAGCGATGTATTCTAATACCAGACCACCGTAGCCAATGCCAAGCGATTGTCCGGGTGCAATCGTTGCATCTGCCGCAATATTATTTGCAAGCCCATAGCCACCGATGCCGATGAATAGGGTGCTATTGACCAGCAAACCACCATAACCACCTACATATGTACTCAAGGAGCCTTTGACGGGTGAAAACTTCACGACCGGACCACCGTAACCTGAGAACCGAGCATTGCCCGGAATGAGTGTTTCGATGCCCGATGATTGTTCTTGTTGTTGAGTCGGTGCTTCAGGATTAAGGACATCGGTTGGTTGGGCGTACAAGCCAGTTGTTATCACAATACCCGAAATCAAGCAGAGTGCGAGGAAAGCATGAATGCGTTTCATAATAGGTTGCTCCAAAAAAGTGAAAAGTAAAAAAGTAAAAAATAAAAGTCTGATTTCCTATGTTTTTAGGTATCAAAAAAGTCGTATGCCAGCTACCAATCCCGGGCTAAGGCGTAGCGTAGTTTGTCCAATTTGAGCATCGAAGAACGACCACAGTACTAAGTTTTCGCCGAGGTTGTTGCTTGATGTGAAGGCGTTCAACGTAGCACCGCCAAAAATATGAATGCCCGGAAGTATTTTTAACCCGATGGTTGCACGGAGTTTCGTAATTCTACTCCATGATTCAACGTCACGTACACTATTATTTAAGCCCAAAATATTCCAGCTATACTGCGGGTTGCTCACAGCCATAGACATTAGATCCAGCGTAGTATATGCGGCATCGCCTAAAGAGAACTCAGCACCCACACCATAAAGAATGCCAACGTAATGTACGAGTCCGAGAGGTTGCCATGCAATGCCGAGGTAATTGGCGAAATTCCGTGTACCGGAGCGGAGTGTGACGTGAGCAAAGCCCATTTCATCGCCCCAAAGGTCAACGTTAAAACCACGTTCTTTTACAAAACTCACCAAGCCAATGGGAATACCATCCCCGTCTCCGGCAACGTTGATAAGTCCAAACTGTACGCCATTCATTGTTCCGGCGACATTCACCAAACTTGCTTGAATACCCGTCATTTCGCCGCCTACGATGTTGGTGATACCTGCCGTTTGAACCCCGTCAAAGTTATGTGTAGCAATATTTGCAATGCCCGCCGCTTGTACACCCCACGAATCACCACCCGCTGCAATATTTGCAATGCCCGCCGCTTGTGCGCCTTCCAGCCCGTGACTGCTCAGATTACCAATGCCTGCCGCTTGTACACCCCATGTTCTGCCGCCCGCAATATTCGCAATGCCGCTTGCTTGCATACCTTTGAGGTCGTTTGAAACGATACTCCCGATTCCTGCCATCTGTACACCCGTCAGTGAGCCACCGACGCTGTTTCCAATGGCTGCAGCCTGAACACCGAAAGCATCTTCAGTATAACCACCCCAAATCACGCTAAACTCCGCGCCAGCAAGTCGGTCAGCAAAGCCGCCAAAAAGATTAAACGATAGCCCATTGATAATTTTTTTGCCTGATACACCTTTGACAGCCGCACCAATGCTGAATCCGGGCAACACAGACGCATTAACAGGCATAACAATGTAGTCCTCAGAATTGAACGACTGCACAGGCTTGACGGAGTCGGCTTTTTGAGCGTATATCCGTTTTGCGTTTAGAAGTGTTGCTATAGCAAAAGCAAGAAGGAATATTTGTTGTGCCGTTTTCATTCTGGAAATCAAGATTAAAATTTGCCAAATTTGAGTTGAACAACGATTGAAGCACCTGATAAATCAACGTTGGAAAGCAGGGGGATTTGTACCCCGCGTACTAAACGATAGCTCGCGCCAAAGTTCATTCGTGCATAGTTTGTGAGGTTAAGTTCTGCGTACACGCTTGGCTCCAGAACAAAAACAGTGCTTGATGCTGTATCGAACAGCTGCCCGTAACCCACATCCCCACCGCCAACAAGCAATGCAGCGCCATAGTGTAATAGTTGGTCAGAATTGGCGATGTATTCAAACACCGCACCGCCATAGCCAAACGAGAGGGGAAGCGCAGTCGTGCTGGTTTCCGTACGTACGGCATTCGCCAAACCGTATCCGCCGCCGCCGACCAGAAACGTTTTATTGATAAGCCATCCACCGTATCCGCCTACTAACGTGCCTGTTTGTCCAGCAATTGGCGTAAATTTGATGCTGACAGCGCCAAAACCACCATTCTGTTTAATGCGAATGCCTGAAAGGAGCGTCTCTTCTTGTGCAGTTGATTCTTGTGCAGTTGATGACTGTTCTTGGGGTGCTTCCTGTCCAACTACTGTGCTAAGGACAGAGATGAGTAAAAGCGAGAGAGTGATGATACAACGTTCCATGTTGGCAGTAAATGGGCGATATAAAAGTCGTTAAATGTGTTTATATGAACAAAATGCGAACAAAAGAAGAGCGGTTGCGTATATTCTTACGTCTAAAAAGAAAAAGCCACGAGTTTACTCTTGGTTACAAATTAGTTGCAAATTGTTATGAGATTTTTTTTCTGCGTTTGTCACCGTGATATATTCGGCATATTTTTGTGGTTATGAAACAATGTACGCAGTTGCTGAAGGCTCATGTATTTGTGCTGTATTTCATGCTGTTCACAAGTCCGCTCGTTTATGCGGCAATGCTCCGTGATTCACTCCCAGAAACACGACAATCTCCGTTAATGAGCATATACACTCATATTCCGATAAGCATTGGCGGTGCGTTCAGTAAATTTCCCGCTGCTTCCCAAAATATTCCGCAAGGCATTAGCGATAATCAAAGTTCGGTCAGTGGCTTTGTGTTTGGGTTAGGGTCGGAATTTCCTTTCTGGGCTACTATACCTTGGCTCAAGGATGTTCGTTTTGGGCTACAAGCGGAGACCCAATTTCTGGATGGCTTTTTCACGGCAAGCAGCACAATGAGCGGTACGGCGGGTGGCTCACAAAAACTCTACGAAGCATTTTTTTCGATGAACTCCATTGCCGTTATGCCTACACTGCGATATACGCTTGCGTCTGGCATTTCGCTGCAAGCAGGTTTGAATTTAAGCATGATTGCGCGGTCTGCTCTTCGTGTGACGGATTCAACACTCGGCGTGGGTAAACAGGAAACCCGCAATGGTTCATTGCAAGCTGTTCGTTCCCTGCAAACAGGCTTAACGTTTGTGGTGAGTTATCCGCTTGCACTCGCACCCAATAACGCTGTTTCGTTGCGACCGGAATTGAGCTTCAATATACCTTTTTTACCGATAAGCACCGATGGAACGTCGTGGGGCGATATGATTCCCCGTGTACGGTTTGGTGTATCGCTTGTGTTTGATACGCACCCCCGCAACCAACAACCAATTCCAATAGACACGGTGTTTCGGCGCGACACAACATTGCAGATGCTTACTTCTGTCCGTGAGCCACGTGTAATGTTGGTTTCACGGGTGATTCGACAGCCACAGACAACGAAGGTGAAAGACGAAGAAGAAAACCTTTTTGGTGTTATCGGTCGTGTAGTCACGGGAGTACCACCACAAGCGCCGCCGCCGTCGAAGCCGTTTGCGACAAATACCGTCACAAATGCCGTCATCATACAAGAGTCTTACCGCCGCGAAGTACCAAAGCCCAAACCATTGATTACTGCCAATGTTCATGCGGAATTTATTATGCCCGATGGCAAGCGAGAGCGCACAGTAAAGGTAAAAGCGGAAAAGACCATTGTGCGGCTGTGGAGTTCACCGCCTACAATGCCGCAGGTTGGCTTTTTGTCAAATGATTCGGTGGCGCTGAAGCCGTATATCATCACCGATACACTCCTTACCAGTCGTTTGCCGACGGTGCGATTTTTTCCGCGCATCATCAGTGAGGTTGATATTCAAGGTTGGACGCTCGAAATTACGCAGCGCGGAGAAGTATTAGCACGATTTTTCGGTGTAAGCATAGCAGATACAAGTGTTACATGGACACCGGCTGAGGAGCCAGAACACGTCATCCGCGCACAAGAGCGGCTTGCCTATAAGTTAATTGTCGTGGATGATGAACAGAAAGCCACCATTGCTGATTCGGGTTTTATCAACGTTGAACAGGAGAAGATTGTTGGTTCTAATCCTGTTAAGCGCACGATAGACCTTGTTTTTTTGGAAGACGAGACGGGAAGTAGTTTCGACCAGCAACCGTTGAACGAGCGTAACAGAACACTGTTGGGGGTTGTTAGTAGAAGCATACAAGCATCGTCTCGACTGCGATTGATAACATTCTGTCCACCATCTCGACTGCAACAAGAACGGGCAAACGAGGTTGCTAATGTACTCCATATGAAGCCCGAACGATTGATAAATGCAGGAGGAAACATTGTACGAGCGTCAAACCATCGAACGATGCTTGTTATTGAAACGGAATAGAATAATAATTATGCTCGAATTTTCTTGAAAATACGCTAAAAAAACGGCATTTTTACAGTCTTCTCACATCCAATGCAACACCTTGTAATGGTTCCATATATGTTTCATCCATTCTCGTAAATTTTTATGCGACCTTTTGTTTCTACCTGCGTTGCTCTGAGTGCAGCGTTATGTCTTGCCTACAGCGCATTCGCTCAACAAGCTGACCAGCCCAAACCGCCCAGAAGTGGCAAATTTGAACAATTAGACCAAATGCTTCCCACGCCGAACACCTATCGCACGGCATCTGGTGCGCCCGGACATCAGTATTGGCAACAAAAAGCGGATTACGTGATGAGTGTGGAACTGAACGACGAAAATCAGAGCCTGAGCGGTTCCGAGACCATTACATACACGAATAATTCACCCGATGCTCTTGAATATGTATGGGTGCAACTCGACCAAAATGCGTTCTCGAAAGAGTCCGAGACGTATTTGACAGAAACAGGTGCGTTGAGACAATCGCTGAATGGCGTAAAACGCTTGGTTGACCAAAGTACATTTGATGGTGGTTACAAAGTCAAAAACATTCGTGATGCTGCCGGAAAACCACTTAAATACACAATTGTTAAGACGATGATGCGGATTGATCTGCCTACGCCGCTTCGCACAGGACAGAAGGTGTCATTCTCGTTAGATTGGAGCTTTAATATCGTGCCGAAGAGCTTTAGCGCTCGCTCGTGTTATGAATTCTTCGAGAAAGACGGAAACTATCTGTATGCAATGGCGCAATTTTTCCCGCGCATGGCTGTTTATAGCGATGTTCAAGGCTGGCAGCACAAGCAGTTCTTAGGTGAAGGTGAGTTTACCCTGTCGTTTGGCGATTACAAAGTAAGTATTACTGCACCCGCCGACCACGTGATTGCAGCAACGGGTACGCTCCAGAATGCGGCTGCCGTCCTCACGCCAGAGCAACGCAGTCGTTTGAAAAAAGCCGAAACAGCCGCCGCGCCAGTTGAAATTGTTACGCCAAAAGAGGCGACAGACAACGAAAAATCACGTTCCAAGCAAAAGAAAACATGGGTATTCACAGCTGAAAAAGTGCGGGATTTTGCGTTCTCAAGCTCGCGGAAATTTATCTGGGATGCGATGGGTACGGACGTAGAAGGTAAACATCCAATGGCGATGTCGTTCTACCCAAAAGAGGGCAATCCGCTGTGGGGGCAATATTCCACGCGGGCTGTAGCGCATACGCTCAAAACGTACTCGAAACATACTTTTCCGTATCCATATCCGGTAGCGATTTCCGTGAATGCACCCGTCAACGGTATGGAATATCCGATGATTTGTTTTAATGGTCCGCGCCCTGATGCTGATGGAACATACGCTGAACGGCTTAAAAACGTATTACTGTTGATTATTTTTCACGAAGTCGGTCACAATTTTTTCCCAATGATTGTCAACTCCGACGAACGCCAGTGGACGTGGATGGATGAGGGGTTAAATACGTTTTTGCAATCAATGACAGAGCAAGCGTGGGATAGAAATTACCCGTCAACAGAGCTTTTCCCGCGTGATATTGTCGAGTATATGAAAGCCGACAAGTCAGCCTTAACGCCCATTATGGTTACGTCGGATAACATTCCACCGAGTGAGTTCGGACCCAATGCCTATTCAAAGCCATCGGTGGGCTTGAATATCTTGCGCGAAACGGTGTTGGGGCGCGAACTTTTCGATTTTGCGTTCAAAAAATATGCACAGCGGTGGGCATTTAAGCACCCAACGCCTTCAGATTTTTTCCGCACAATGGAAGATGCTTCCGGTGTAGATTTGGACTGGTTCTGGCGTGGTTGGTTCTACACAACGGATAATTGTGATATTTCCTTAGAAGCCGTAAAACGGTATGCGATTGATACGCAAAACCCTGACGTAGAAGTGGCAAAGAAAAAAGCTGATAAAGAAGTTGTGCCGGGTGATTTAACCGTACTCCGTAACAAAAACGACATTCCAAAAACGTTAGTGGAAGCTGACACAGTCGCTCAAGATTTTTACGATAAAGCGAACCCATTTGCTGTGAATCCTTGGGATAAAGAGGGCTACGAAAAATATATCGCTGGGTTGACCGAAGATGAAAAGAAGATTGTCAGCACAAATCTAAATTTTTACGAAATCCAGTTTAAAAATCTTGGTGGTTTGACAATGCCTGTAATTCTTGAAATTACGTACGAGGATGGAACGAAAGAGGTACGCCGCTATCCGGCGGAAATCTGGCGGCATAATAACAACGAAATCAAAAAAGTTGTGATGACAGACAAGCCCGTCAAATCATTCCTTGTTGACCCGTATTTGGAGACAGCAGATGTGAATTTGTCGAACAATGCGTATCCGAAACGTCAGGCTCCAAGCCGCTTTCAGTTATTCAAAAATCGCAACGTCGCGCAACCAAATCCGATGCAGATTCAACGCCAATACGAACAACAGAAAAAAAATTCGGGAACAAACTAACGTCATAGTAGACAACAAAAACGGCTTGGCAAATGAACGATGTATCTTGCCAAGCCGTTCTGCGTTGTTTCCATCAGAATCCCAGACTCAGAATCAACCGGTAGTATTATGAATGATGTTTTTTTCTCGCTATGGTGCTTTATAAGGCGTGGATGGCGCTTTGTAGGTGTTGCATTGAGTATTTTTCTGACAGTTATTGTCGTCCTTTCTTCTCAAGGATTACCTGCCGACCAAATAGATTTGCGTCCGGGTAAAAAAATTGTCCTGAAAGAAAGCATATTCGATACGGGTAAATCAACTATCAATCCTACGAACCTTCCTTTTTTACAAAAAATAGCACAATACTTGCGCGGCGTTTCAGAGTTGGAGCTTGAGATTACGGGACATACAGATAATCAAGGTAATGCTCTACAAAACGCAAAGCTCTCGTTTGACCGCGCAATGATGGTCAGAAGCATTCTTTCGCAGGCAGGTGTTCCAGCAGATCGTATAAGGGCGCGTGGGCTTGGCGACCAATCTCCCATAGCGGATAACAACACGGAATCGGGGCGGTCGCAAAATAGGCGTGTGGAGATCGTAGGCGTGAGCGCTACATCAAAGCGAGTGCTGACCGCCAATGACGGAAAACCGATGGAGCCAGATGGAGAAGTCACTTTCGTACAAAATCAAGTAAAAACGCTTGCTCCGTGGGAGAAAGACTGGCAGATGGGGCTTCTCCGACTTCCTATTTATGAGTATCATAAAATCAATACACTCGAAAACGCTCGTGTTGAGGTTACGTTCAAAGACCAAAGCAAACTTAAGGTGTCGGAAAATTCATTGGTGGTGATCTATCGCCCGACACAATCGCTTCAGCCGGAAGGCAAACAGAAAGAACATATTGGCTTGGTGAAAGGTAATCTATGGCTCAAGCTGCAGGCTGCAAAACAGCAAGATCAGTTTCTTGTGAAGACTGTGGCGGGGGAAGTGATGATGAGCAATGCTATCAAAATAGGCGTAGATGAGCAGGGACGCTCGCTTGTTTCCGTCCATGAGGGTACAGCGCAGGTGAAGTCAGATGCCGTGTCGAGTGATGCGATAACTGTTGCTGAAAACTTTGGAACCCGTATGGCTGCAAACATTGCGCCTGAGACACCGCGCCAGTTGCCGCCAATTCCAGAATTGCTCGAACCGCAATTACCACAGATACTACATTCAGATGCAATGAAGTTTACATGGCAAAAACAAAGCGCTCGAACACGCTTTGAGGTTATTGACGCTGTCACTTCTAAACAATTATACACAGTCATGACCGCCCATGACTATGCAACAATTTCGCTTCATCCGGGCAAATATCGGGTGTTGCTGACAGGTATTGACAGTATTGGTTTGGAGAGCAAAGGCTCAGAACGAGTATTAACAGTGCTTCCGGCGGTAGAGCGCCAAACATTTCATTGGTTAGAGTTTATACTGTTCGTTGTGAGTGGTGCAACAGCTTGGACGGGTCTTTTACTCAAGCGTAAGGATTTTTGGTGGTTTGCGCTTGCCTTGGTTGTCCTTGCGACGTGGCTGCTTTTGCGATAACTCCGAACAATCGCGTACCCAAAATACTGTGCTGAGGCATCGGCTCACTTATGGAATGGCAGCGTCAGCGGAAAGCCTGCACTCATAAATTGTCAAAATGTGCGTTCTTGCCATCCAGTTGTTGATGTTGAAATATTTTACCCACACGGGAAATGATGACGCAACTGGCGTACACGTCACATTATTCAACGAAGGTGCAACGCCTTCACAATATAGCAACACCGATTCATGTTGGCGTAGAAGAGCAGATAGTTCGCTCTCGGCGGCAAGTTTCGTAGCGTGAAAATTTGACGGACGATAGAACTGTACGTCTAATTTGATGTAATTGAACGGGTCGTGGGTGAATGTGTACAACTCAAGTGGGGAAGCGCTACTTTGCTTGCCCGCTTGGTTATAGAGGTATTCATACACCGGTGCATTGCCGCTTGCAGGCTTGATGGTCATCACAACCAGAAATAGGGTGTTTTGCACCCAAAAAAGTCGCCACAACCAACGTTTACGCGACCACGAAGCGATACTTGCCCCAAAACGACTTTGAATGCTTCTGTTTGTCAGATTTCCACGCTCAAATGCCAATGTAATCAGCACGGGTAAGGCGTTGACTAACGGAAAAAGAAAGCGTAATTCTTTGTGACCAATGAAACAATGCGCCGCAAAAAATGGTACAACGACCCACACAAGTGGATGCCGCCAATGCCAAACGCACACCGCACCACAAGCAAGGAATAGAATAATGCCGAGTGGAGGCAGACTCATCCACAACGCCACATTCACAAAATACCACCACAATGGCTCCACGCCAAACTCTGCCGCTTTTCCGGCAAGAAGATTGCTCTCGAAATATCGCCATGGGGTAAACACCCACGCTCCGTAAAACCAACGATCAAGCACTGTTCCGACTCCTACCGCCATCAGAAAACCTACTACAATAAGCCCCCCATACCATAATTGCTGCCGCAACGAGTGTTTTGTGTCTTTTGTGAGTACGAAGGCAAACCATAACCCCAAGCCACCCGCGGCAATGGCGCTTTGGAAGCGCATCACAAACGATAATCCAAGCATCACGCCGCCGACAAGCGCATACAATGTGCGTTCGTGCCATTTCTTGTTCGTCTCATTTCTTATTTCATTCCCTATCAATACCAGAACCACTCCCACAAACAAGAACGAACCCGAAAGGCTTTCCGAAGAAAACCGTGCGTGAAGATAGGGTAGAAACCATAAAAAACATGTGAGCCAGATAAGGAGGCGTTTTGCAGCTTCATCTTGAATCCACCGCAGCGCATACAAACACAAAAGTGCTCCACTTGCCCAGCCTACGAATGCTGCCATTATTCGTACGATTAGCGCACAAATGAATGGGTTATAAATACCAATCGCCATCATTGCTTTTGCCAGAATAAACACGATTGCTGGTTGTGCGGCGGGACGAATTTGCGCGGCGAACTCCCATGGCAATGTCTCCGGCGATACAAGTCCAAGTTTGTATGCAGCAAATTCAAGGATTTGGAAGTGCTCATCGAAGTGATGAAATCCAATATTGAAGAACGCTGTGAGGCAATGCACTGCCAAACTTACAATAAACAATCTCTTTAACAAATCTTGTAAAGCGGGTTCAAGGGGCGACCAAAGGAGAGATTTCATGGGAATTATAAACGGTACAATGTCGTAAAAAGATCGCGGGAAGAAGTTGATAAAATCTTATTCAATCTTGTCGGGACGGAGTTTTAAGCCAACAATAGTAATATCGTCACGCTGTCCAGTGGAAGATTGGAATTGTTTGAGTTCATTGAGCATAGTTTGGCGTTGTACACGAGCGGGTAGCAGAGCCATTTCTGCGAGTTTAGTCTTCAAACGACGGCTGCCATAGCGGTCATTGTTCGGGTTTGGCTGGTCAATAAAGCCGTCTGTTGTTAGGTATAATGCCATTTCTTGGTCTATTGGGCGAGTGTGATTCGTAAACGTCCGTCGTTCTTCTTTCTGTTTTCCACCAATACTCACTTTGTCGCCTTTGATTTCTTCCACGTCCCATGCTCCTTCGGAACCAATGTCTGCGTTTGGTCGCATGATATAGAGCGGTCGTTTAGCGCCTGCAAACGTAACCTCTGCGCGGTCTATGCGGCAGAGGCAAATGTCCATGCCGTCACGCGAGTTGTTACCGTCGTCTTCCTCCTCGTCCTGTTGTAGTGCCGACCGAATGGCGATGTGCAATTCCTCGAGGATGCGGGCGGGATCGTAGATATGGTTTTCCATCACGATTTGATTCAGTGTTGAGTTGCCAATCATGGACATGAACGCGCCAGGAACGCCATGTCCCGTACAATCCACAGCGGCAACAATGACAAATGCACCATCATCACTGCCGTTTGGGCGAATCGTTTGGCACCAGTAAAAATCGCCCGACACAATATCACGAGGTTTGTAGAGGATAAAATGTTCGGACAATGCGCCCAGCATATGGATTTGATGTGGCAAAACAGCGCTTTGAATCCGCTCTGCATAAAAAATACTGTCCATGATTTCGCGGTTTTTCTCTCCAAGCTGTTCATTTTTTTCTTCGAGCGAGAGATTAAATATCGTGATTTCCCGTGCTTGCTCTTCGAGCGCTTGTTGTTGGCGCAAAATCTCTTCGTTGGCGCGTTTTTTCTCACGGTAACGGCGAATCATTAACCCGAGCAATACGACGAGCAGTGCTCCGCCAGCAAGCAGCGAGTTGCGGACGGTTCCTTGAAGTTCGTTGTCCTTTGTGAGCAGTTTAATTTCTTGGTCTTTCTTTTCGCTTTCGTACTGCGCTTGAAGTTGAAGTGCTTTGTTTTGACTTTCTTGGCTTAAAATTTCGTTTCGCGTACCGACAAAACGTTTATAGTATTCAAGAGCCTGCCCTTTGTCGCCGAGTGCCGAATAAATCTCCGAAATGCTCTCTAATGCTTCTTGTTGGCGAAGTTTTGCGCCAATGGTTTCCGCCAATTCCAATGCTTCAAGCGAATATTTAAGAGCCTCGTGATACTTTTTCTGCTCAATATAAACATTGCTGATGTTGTTTAGTGATGAGCATTGCCCTTCTTGATTACCGGTTTGTTTTTTGAGTTGCAGCGATTGATTATAACATTCTAATGCTTCAATGTAGTTGCTTTGAATAGTTAAAATTTTGCCAATATTATTCAAAAGGCTTGCTTCACCTTGTTTGTCGCCGATTTCGCGGAAGATTCCAAGTGCTTTGACAAAATTTTCTTTTGCCTCGTCGAACCGAAATCGGTCAGAATAAATCAAGCCGATATTGCTGTACGAACTTGACATTCCTTGTTTATCACCGATTCCCTCGCGGAGCTTGAGTGCCTTTTGGTGATATTCAAGCGCAAGATCATATTTGCTTTGCTCGGCATAAATCAAACCGATATTATTGAGCGAAGCGGCTTCGCCCTGTTTGTCGCCTATACTATCGCGGAGCCGGAGCGCTGCAAGGTGGTTTTCGAGCGCAACATCGTATTTACCTTGATAAAAATAGGCAGCGCCAATATTGCTGATGGACTGAGCAACTGCCTTCACATCACCGAGTTTGTCGGCAAGGACGACGGCACGGCGGGCGTATCCAAGCGCTTTTTCGGGTGTACGGGTGAAATATTCCCGCGCAAGCCTGTTCAAGAGGTTGACCGTGGCGGTGTCCGTGCGATTTTGCTCCGTATATTGGGCAAGCGTCTGCGTGAGCGAATCTGTCACCGTTTGTTGAGCGCTTGATTGGCTGAACACTGCTATAGGAGTGACGAACGCAACCGTGAACAACAGAGTGACAATAAAAAACGTTGGGCGAGAGCGTGTGAATATCATTTGATTGTGTATAAACGTGAAATCATTGCTTGTATTGGTTAGCAGGGCAATTATCGCTAAATTTGATGAAACTACGAAAAAATGCCGTGTAAATTATGGGAAATTTCGTTCATCATCTAAGCGGGGGTATGGTTGCAGGCGCTGTATGCGGCGCGGCGGCATATTTTAAACTCCAAACACCGCTTGCCGATGCCACGGCATTTGGGGTGATAGCCTGCGTATCGAGTTTGCTGCCGGATATTGACAGCCCGCACAGTACGCCGAATGATATGGGCTTTGGGCTTGCAAGCGTTGTCATTCCTGTATTTGCCGCGCAGAGTCTGGGCTTCACATCACCCTCAAAGATGATTTTGACAGCGCTTGCCCTCTACGTCGTCGTTAAATACGGGCTGCGAAGCCTGATGTCGCAATTTTGCGTCCATCGGGGCATCTTTCACAGTATTCCGATCGCAATAGCGTGGGCAGCACTTGTGTATTGGGGTTTCCGGCTTTCGCCTGTATCCATCAAAAACGCTGCTGCTGCGAGCGCACTGTTTGGCTTTGTTGTGCATTTGATGATTGACGAAATGTTTTCCTTTGTAAACTTCGAGGGCGTGCGGATTTCGCCCAAACAATCGTTTGGTTCCGCGTTCAAATTTACTGCGCCATCATTAGTATCCACGACTGCTGCATACATAGTGGCTGGCTTGTTGGTGTATGCGTGTTTGCGGGACATGCGGTTGATGTAGAAAATTACTTGGTCTTTTGGAAAAAAAACTGCGTGATATGCGGCTATTGATTCAACGGGTAAAACGAGCGTCTGTAACGGTTGATGGTAACATTACGGGGCAGATTGGGCAAGGAATCCTTGTGTTTGTGGGCATTGCGCCGACGGACACAGAGGCGGAAATGGAATGGATGAGCAATAAACTTGTGAATCTCCGTATTTTTTCGGATGCCGAAGGCAAAATGAACCTTTCCGTGCGCGATGTGCAAGGCGGTATCTTGCTTGTGTCGCAATTTACTCTTTACGGCGACGCACAAAAAGGCTTCCGACCGGGTTACACGGGCGCGGCGCATCCAAGCCATGCCGAACCACTCTATAACAATATGCTCCAGCATTTGAAAACAACAAGCGGTCTTGTGGTCGCATCCGGCATTTTTGCAGCGATGATGGACGTGGAACTCGTGAACGACGGACCTGTGACGATTTGGATAGAAAAAGAGGCAAAAGCCTAGGAAACATAAAGAATACCGATGCAAGCAAGATTTCGCAAGTTAAAATTCATCCCTTAACACTCAAACGAACCGTACTCATGTCCAAACAAACACCCCGTCACGTGCATGGCGCACACGACACAAAACACGTCAAACCACACGCCGCTAAAAAACCTCTTATTCCCGAAAAATATCACGACTGGCTCTATTGCGTCGGTATCGCGATAGCCTTGTTGCTGTTTTTTCGAGGTGTAATCTTTGGCGGCGGTGTATTTGCTGCGTCGGATAACATCGCGTCCGGCAGTTTTGCACCGTACCTCGATGCTGCCAAGCGAGCGGGAGAATTTCCGCTCTGGATTCCGAATATTTTTTCGGGAATGCCGAGTTATGCGGCACTGCTCACAACGGGCGACCGATGGTGGGATGTTATTATGGTCGTGTTCTACGGCATCACGAACGGTTTTGGGGGAATCTTCCGCAGCGATGCGGCTCGCGTAGCAACGTATTACATGATATACGGCATTGGGATGTATTTGCTGATGCGAGCAAAACAGCACGAGCGGTTTACAGCGTTTTTTACGGCATTTGCGGCGGTGTTTTCGACGTTTGTCATTGTGTGGGTGATGATTGGTCATAACACGAAACCAATGGCGCTGATGACTTTCCCGTACATTTTGCTTTGTCTTGAAAAATTGCGCGAACGCTTCTCGTTGCTCTACGCCGCTTTGTTGGTGGTTGTCACGCACATTTTGGTCGAATCCACGCACGTGCAGATGGCGTTTTACGGCGTGTGTTGTTTTGGGCTGTACATTGCGTTTGAACTTATCTCGCGTCTCATAAAAAAAGAGTCTGTTGTTGGTGTACTTCGTGCAGCGGGAATCCTTGTGGTGGCGGGCGGGTTGTCGTTCGCAATGGCGGCAGACCGTTATTTGTCGGTGATGGAATACACATCTTATTCGACACGTGGTACTGCGCCTATCGAGAAGACCGTAGGTGCAAAACAAGATGCGAACGGCGGCAACGACTACGACTATGCCACAAACTGGTCGTTCAGCCCCGAAGAGATGATTACGTTCGTTGTGCCGAACTACTACGGTTTTGGTAAAATGGAGTACAAAGGCGCAGCAACGGGCGGGCGGGTAATGACGCTTCGCACATATTGGGGGCAAATGCCGTTCACGGATGCTGCAAATTACATGGGCATCGGTGTGCTGATGCTTGCCATCATTGGTGTTGCGCGGTATTGGCGTGATACGTTTGTGCAGTTTTTGATTGCGCTGTCGGTGTTTGCACTGCTGCTCTCGTTCGGGCGGAATATGCCGCTTTTGTACAATCTATTTTTCAATTTCGTGCCGAACTTCAACAAATTTCGTGCGCCGCAGATGGTACTGGCGCTGTTGCAGTTTGCCGTGCCGATTTTGGCGGGTTTTGGGATTGCAGCGCTTGTGGCATGGCGCGAGCGTTCCAATGAGCGTTCAAACGAACGTTCAAACGAGCATTCAAACGAGGCGGTGAAAAAATACTTGCTCTATGGCGTGATTGCTGCGGGCGTGTTTCTTGTGACGGGTTTTATTTACGGTTCAGTGGGTGAACAAGGATACATCAAACAAGCGGTTGAGGCGCAGAAATTTGGCGAGAATAAAGAAGCGGCGCAACAAGTGTATTCCTTTGTGTTCAACGAAATGAAATCCGATTGGTACGTGACAGGTTTTATCGGCATTGCATTCATGTTGTCCGCGTGGCTGTTTATGCGAAAAACGTTTTCCAAGACGCTTCTATTCGGTGTCTTCGGGCTGTTGCTCGTGGTGGATTTATGGCGCGTGGGAGTGCGTCCGATGGAAATCTCCAAAGAAAAGCTGCAAGAAACAGCGTTCCGCAAAACCGATGTCGTGAGTTTTATCAAGCAAGATTCAACATTGTTCCGCATTGCAGATTTGACCACAGAGGCGAATGTTCCGGCGTATTTTGGTTTGCAGCACGTTCACGGGTATCACTCAGCAAAGTTGCGTGTTTATCAGGATTTGCTGGACGTTGCGGGCAAAGGTGGGGGTTCGGTCGTGTTCAACCCGTTTTTGTGGAACCTGATGAACGTAAAATACCTTGTGTTCGACCGCCCGTTCAGTGAATCTACGCAGCCCGTATTCCGCTCGAACGAAACGGGAGCGCTTGTCTATGACAATCCATCGGTGCTGCCCCGAGCCTTCTTTGTCAGCCGCGTAGAAGTTGCTTCGGCAATGGATATTTTGGGGCATCTGCGGGATGGTAATTTTTCTGCCCTCGAAACCGCCTACCTCGAAAAGCCGCTCGCACAGACCATTGATACGGTTGCGGGTAATTTAATGACGAACATTGAAAACGTGAAAATATTGGATTACAAGAACGAATACATCAAACTCGAAGCCATAGCAACGGGAAACAATCTGCTTTTTATGAGCGAGGTGTATTATCCGGCAGGCTGGAAGGCGTTTGTGGATGGCAAAGAGACGGATATTCTGAAAGTGGATTATGCTTTTCGCGGTGTGATTGTGCCAGCGGGCAAACACACGGTGGAAATGCGATTTACGTCGAATAACTTTGCGATAGGTAAAAATTTGAGCCTTGCGGGGAATGTGGTCACAATCCTGCTGCTTGCTGGCGGGGTGTGGCAGTGGACGCAAACACGAAAAAAGCAGGGTTAGGAGGCATGAAGCACGAAAAAAAAAGCACCCGAAAAAGCATCGTCCTGATTGGTCCCGCCTATCCGTATCGTGGCGGTAATGCGCTGTTTGTGTCCCATTTGTACGAAGCGCTGACGGATACAAGCCGTGAGCCGCATTTCGACGTGACGCTTATTAACTACTCGCTGTTGTATCCGTCGTTGTTATTCCCCGGAACGACACAGTTTGACAAAAGCCAATCTGTTGCAATGCGGCTTCCAAGCGAACGGCTGCTAAATTCTATCAATCCGTTTTCGTGGTTCCAAACCGCAAAGCGTATTAAAGCACTCAAGCCGGATTTGGTAGTGTTTGATTGGTGGAATCCGTTTTTCGGACCCTGCCACTATGCAGTGTCTATGCTGCTTGGTGCGGAATACCGCAACAAAACGCTTTTCATCACGGAAAATATGATTTCGCACGAGTCCCGTGCGATTGATCGCCTTCTGACCAGTATCGGCTTGTATTATGCGTCGGCGTTCCTCGCGCTTTCGGATAAAGTAGCACAAGATATGAAACCGCTTGCAGCCTCCCGCGATTCTCGAACAATCTATCGTTCCGAGTTGCCGATTTTTGATTTCTATGACGTTCCCGAAAGCGCCAGCGCAAAAAAAGAGGACTTTGGGTTTGCGCCGGACAATGACGTATTGCTCTTTTTTGGTTATGTGCGGAAATACAAGGGTTTGGATGTATTGCTCCGCGCCATGCCACAGATTATGCGAGACAACCCAAATGCTAAACTCTTGGTAGCAGGCGAGTTCTACGACGAACCAGAATTTTATACGGGGTTGATACAGGAATTAGGGATAGAGCACAATGTAAAAGTAGTCAATGAATTTATCTCAAATGAGGAAGTTGGTCGGTTTTACAACGTATGCGATGTTGTGATGATGCCGTATAGAAGTGGAACGCAAAGCGGTATTTTGAGCATTGCATATGGATTCCAGAAACCCGTCATCGTTACGCGAGTGGGTGGGCTGGCGGAGTTTGTGGACGAAGAACAAACAGGATTGGTGGTTGAGCCGGAATCGCCAGAGGCAATTGCACAAGCTGTGAAGCGCTTTTGGACGTTGCGCTCTACTATAGATTTTGCTGCCAATATCCACCGCAGGGTGCAGCAAAACGGCTTCGGACAGATTCATGAAGTGTTTGAGCAAATTTTGCGAGACATTCGATGACTCTGAAATCAGATTGCTAACACGTTCCGAATTAATTGCGAAATTTCCAATCCACGTTGGATTGTTTAAGGTGTCACAAAGCAGATTCTGATGTTATTCTACACTGTGAGGGATTCGCCGACGGTAGTTGTAAAGGCAGTTCTCGAGGTGTATGGCAGACGCTATAGATGTGGCATGTTCTCAACATTTGCATTGAAGTTTATGCATAATTAACAGCCTCTTAACATTCTCCTTGCGAGGTGTCGTTGATTTTTCCACATTTTTTCCGTACCTTTGTAGCTTGACTAAAAAAGAGCGGATTGGAAAAGAAGCAAAGAATGAAAGATACGCTTTTTTCGCCCATTTCCACAAGTATTTTCGCAGGTTTTTCTTGCTCTTTCATTCTTTCATTCTCGGGTCGTAATCATAACGGAAGCATGGCAAAACCTTTTAGTATTCTCTTCGTAGCGAGTGAAATTTACCCTATTGCAAAAACGGGTGGCGTTGCTGATGTTGCATTCGGTCTACCATTAGCACTGCGAGATTTGGAACACGATGTTCGTGTGATGCTGCCCAAATACGGTGCCATCAGCGAGCGCAAAAATCGTATCCACGAGATTAACCGCCTGAAAGATATTCCTATTGTTGTTGGTGACACACAGGAACTCGCAACCGTCAAATCCTCCTCTATCGTTAATACACGCACGAAAGTGCAGGCGTATATGACGACAAACAATCATTATTTCGATTCCAAATGGGGCTTATACAGCGACCCCGAAACTGGTCTTGAGTACGAGGATAACGACGAACGGTTTATTTTCTTTGCCCGCTCGGTGATTCAGACATGTTTGCTGTTGGGTTGGTTCCCGAACGTGGTGCATTGCAACGATTGGCACACGGCGATTGTTCCAATGTACATGAAGGCGATGTACCCCGATAAGTTCAAGAACACCAAAGTTGTGTTTACGATTCATAATGTCAGCAATCAAGGTGTGTTCCCATTCAAAGAAACTTTCCGCAAAACGGGTTTTGCCGAAAATTTTGCTGAAGATGTAAAACATAAGAATAAGTTCAATTTCATGAAAGCGGGCTTGCTCTACGCTGATCACATCACGACTGTGAGTGATACATACGCTAAAGAACTTCTTGCGGACACAGAACTGACAAACGGCTTGAATGCTATTCTTAAAAAACGCAAGGATGTGTTTACGCCGATTGTCAACGGTATTGATACCACCATCTGGACACCTGACAAAGACAAGCTCATAACCAAGCGATACACGGTGGATTCGTTGGAGAAAAAAGCTGATAACAAAGAGGCTCTCGTCGAAAAATTTGAATTGGAATTTAAGCCGGAAACGCCTGTCATTGCTATGGTTTCGCGCCTTGTAGAGCAAAAAGGTTTCTCGCTTTTGAAACAAGCATCTGAAAAGCTCTTTGCCGAGGATGTGCAGCTTCTGATACTTGGTGAAGGTGACAAAGACATCGAAGATGTGCTAAAAGCGCTCATGAAAAGATACCCCGATAAACTCAGTGTAAAAATTGGCTTCGACGAGCCGCTTTCCCATTTGATGGAAGCTGGCGCGGATATGTATTTAATGCCATCGCTCTTTGAGCCGTGTGGTTTGAATCAATTGTATTCCTTTGCTTACGGTGCTGTTCCTATTGTACGAGCGACGGGTGGCTTGATTGATACAGTAAAAGAGTTTGATGACAAAACCAAAAAAGGCAATGGCTTCTTGTTTAACAAATTCGAGGCGGGCGATATGCTGAAAGCCATTCGCAAAGCGCTCGAAACCTACAAAGACCAAGATGTGTGGCAACATGTCGTTCGCAATGGCATGAAGGAAGACCATTCGTGGGGTAATTCCTCGAAAAAATACGAGGAAATTTATCGTAAACTTTTATTGTCTGCGTAACCCACATTATCATCGAACATCATCACCAGACATTCACTGCTCATGGTCACCGTTCAATTTGTGTATCAACATTATCAAATCTATTTCCTTATCGCTTGTGCTTTTGTTTGCGGATTCTTTACGTCCTGCAACGACAGACCGGGCGTTGTTGGTAGTGAGATTTTACCAGCAACTTCCATCCAATTGCTACAACTCAATTCGGACTCCCTCCCGCTTATCAGTACAATCCGATCCGATACAGTACATAAAGTACTCAATCTTGACGGTTGGTTTGTAGGCAAGGCAGGTACAACCGAAGCGAAAACGTTTATCAATTTCAATGTGCCGTTTATTCCGCTTGCCGTTCTTTTTCCGGATGTTACATCAAATGATATTACGGCACATCTTGTTCTACCAACCACGACATTTCTGTTTGGTGATACAGTGAGGAATAATCACAATTTTAAGGTGACAGAGGTTCAGAAAGATTGGTCATCCATTGCCACCACAGCTACACTTGGCGATCTAAACGCCTTAGAACAGACGGGGTTAGTGTATGGGCGCACCGTTGGTTCGTTTGTTGGAAAACTCGCGGTTGATCTGACGTTAAAAGAGACGGTGCGAGTGCGGTTGGACCCTCGTCTAATCTTATCATGGTTGCAGACAGATACATCGATTACAAAAATTAATGGTCTGGCGATATTGGCTAATAAATCTTCCTCCGTCATTCGCTTTATAGAGCCAAATTCGAGCTACATTGAGGTGAAAATCCGCCGTAAAAGCGACACGCTGGATACATATTATAGCTTCTCTGAGCGTTCGTTCGCAACGTTTGTAACGGATGAGCGTCCCACAAATCCAACATCTATCGTTGTACAACCAGGAGTGCTGTATCGCTCATTGGTTACGCTTGACCTCAGCGTGATTCCGATGTTGTCGTTCGTCCATAATGCAAAACTTACACTTACATGGAATCCAGATGCCTCACGGTTGAGCAATCGCGGCATGTTAGACACACTGTATCTTAAATTTCCTACAACCGATAGCAGTATTCCTCTGATAAGTGCCGATGGTGTTCCGGCTGTGCCAGGAATCCGCGTTGAAGGGACGAATCAATACGTATTTGGTCGCACGACAGATATCAAGTTCAACAGTTTGTCTTCCATCATTGAGCGGTTAGTGGAAAGTACTACGGGTAGTGTTACCAGCAGAACAATGGTTCTTCAGGCGACAAGGGATACGGAAGTGCGATATTTTAATGTGACTCCTGACTACCACGAAACGACCGATTTGAGCCGTATGGTGTTTTACGGAGTGAACGATCCCGATCCGACAAAACGACCCAAATTAGAAATCACCTACTCACCTCGTAAAAAGTAAGTTATGCCAGCATTCCGTCATATAATCGTATCGGTATTTGTGTTGGTGGGCTGCATATCACTAACGTCGTTGACAGCGCTGACAGTACAGGCGCAAGGTATCAATGGAGGCTCGAATTATTCCTACTTTGGTATTGGCGATATTCGAGAGAGTTTAGGTGGCGCGTACGAGGGTATGGGCGGTGTTGGGATTGGTGTAACCTCCCCGTATGCCATCAATTTTACGAATCCTGCTGCTTGGTCAAGTCTAAAAACAACTCGATTTCAAACAGGATTTACCTTCCGCCAGTTTCAAGTCACAAACACTCAGGACGGGCAAGCCAGCCAAAACAACGGCGAGGTGCAAGGTTTTTCAACGGCATTTGCTGTTGATACGACGATGGGTGTCGGTGTGAGTTTGGGCATAACCCCTGCGAGCAATGTTAGTTTTGCCTTTACGAAAGAGCAAGTCCAAGCAATAACGCTCTATACTGGCAAGGGCGGGTTGTCCCAAATACATTTGGGTGCTTCGGTGCGACCGTTGTCGGGTTTGAGTGCAGGACTTATGGTGAAATACTTGTTTGGAAACCGTACGGAAATTATCACGTCGCAGCCATCCGACCAAAACGCATACGCCAGCACGACCAAAATCACGGATAAATTTTCCGGGTTAGGTTTTACATTAGGCTTACAGTACACTGGTCTTGAGAATTGGACATTTGGCGCGATTGCTGCTTTCAGCACAAAACTAAGTATTGACAGGCAGACACTCTATCGGTTTACGGTGATTCCAGATATTATTGATACAGTTGCAGGCGAAACCACTATGCCGCTGACGTTTGGTGTTGGCATTGGGCATCGGATTGGTCGGACATCTGTGTTTATAGATGCTGTAACAAAGGATTTTTCGTCATTTTCGTATCAAACGGGTAATGACGCGGTTGTATTTCGTCGTGCCAACAGATTGTCACTGGGCATTTCATACGCAGGGAGTACCGAATACAATGCGTCGCTCTTTGAATCGTTGACGTATAATCTTGGCTTTGGTTATCATCAGCAATATTATCAAATCAACAATACGGGCATCAACGAAATGTATGGCTCGTTTGGTTTGGGAATCCCCGTTACGCGGCGGGCAATGCTGGACGCATCGGTGACGGCTGGCGTTCGTGGTACGGTGGATGGCGGACTTTTGCAAGAGAGATTTGCACGGTTCTCATTTTCAATAAATATTGGTGAAGTATGGTTCCAGCCATTCGCCAGAGAATAAAAAATGAACTTTTTCGATGTGGCTTCGTATATCGTTTTTGGTTCCAGTCCCGATATTGCTGTAAATTTGTAAACAGGTTTCACCCATATTCCTCATTTGATATGTCCACACTACTTCGCCGATGTGCTTTTATTATTTTGGCTTTGGTTGTGTATTCCTCAGCGTCCGTAATGGCGCAGGACGACAAACTCAACCAGTTTTCGTTTGAAGATGTGCCGACGGAAGAAGCAAAACCACCGTATTTTGCTGTTGCTGGCGGTTTTATTGCGACGGCGATGTTCCACAACGTTGACGACCTCAATGGAATCCTAAGCAAATTGATACCGGGGGCTTCCATGACTTCACCATTTTTATTGACCGGTGCTCAAGCGTTCGCTGCTATTGGGATTATCCCGAATGTGCGTTTGGGGTTTATGAGCGTTGGTGGTGGTGCATTCAAAGAAGGAACAGTAGGTAATTTTTCTCGCCGCGTGGAATATAGTATGACGATGAACGGCGTGAGTATTGATTACGCCATCAGCCCATTTCGTGGATTTTCAATTTTGCCGGGTGCAAATATTGGTTGGGGCAATATCACGTTCGAGTCGAGCCAATCCAGCGGTGCGAGCCAAGCGTTTGACCCAACATTTACGTTTGGTTCTGCCAAAGACAACTATCACCGATATGCACGGGCGGGACACTTTTTTGTGCAGCCAAATTTGAATTTTGAATATGCGTTTGCCTTATTTTCCATGGTTCGTATAAGTGCCGGATATTCGATTTCCTCCGTTGGCGATTGGAAAGTTGACAATATCGCACCTATTTCGGGTGTCCCATCAAGTTTTAATGCTACAGGTTTCACCGCACAGATTGGCTTGTTTGTTGGGTTGTTCAACAATTAATGAGATTCTTTGCGATAGATCAGAGACAGAAGGTTCGGGCTTATAGCTCAATGGTTAGAGCAGCGGACTCATAATCCGTTGGTTGGGGGTTCAAGTCCCTCTAGGCCCACTGACATCACGTTCAAAGCCGCTTCAATACTGAAGCGGCTTTTTTTGTTGTTTTCTACAGACGCAACTTCCGAAGAAAAACGTTGCCGATATTCCATAGCGGTTCTATTTTTACAGATTCGTGCGTATTTGCTTGAAGCACTTCGTGCGGGACTCATTTTTTTACCCGATATTTTTCCTCGATACTTTTTTCTTATCTCATGCCTACACTCCACTGGATTGGTAAAGAACAGGTTTTGAACCACCACCGCGACGTTCCCTTCAAAGTGCTGGAACAGCAGTATGGTTTTGATGGCGGCAGCACACAAACGCGCGAAGCTACGGCATCGGGCAACAAAATCATTCACGGTGACAACTTAGAAGCACTCAAAGCACTTCTGCCCGAATACGAAGGTAAAGTCAAGTGCATCTACATTGACCCGCCCTACAACACCGGAAACGAAGGCTGGATATACAACGATAACGTGAACGACCCCAAAATCAAGAAGTGGCTCGGCGCGGTCGTTGGCAAGGAATCCGAAGACCTCTCCCGCCACGACAAATGGCTCTGCATGATGTATCCACGCCTTAAACTCCTGCATAAACTCCTTGCAGACGACGGCGCAATTTTTATTTCTATTGACGACAACGAACAAGCCAATTTGAAACTTATCATGGATGAGATTTTTGGCGGGGGAAATTTTATCAATAATGTCATTTGGGAAAAAAAATATACCGTAGCAAATGATGCAAAATATCTTTCTGATAATCACGACTTTATCGTTGGGTACGCGAAAAATAAAAGCAGTTTGAAGGTAGGAAGGCTGCCTCGAACAGAGGAAATGAACGATGCCTATAAAAATCCCGATAATCACCCAAAGGGAAAATGGAAAGCCACTCCGATTCATGCTAAAAGCGGCTCTGATTCTAACTTTAGACATATTTTTCCGAACGGATATGAATGGACACCGCCTAAGGGAACGTACCCAAGATTTAGCCGTGAAACATTAGATAAATTATTCGCCAACAATGAAATATGGTTTGGTAGTGATGGAAAAAATAGCCCATCAAAAAAAACCTTTTTATCTGAATTAAAATTTGAAGGCTTAGTATCCAGAACCTTATGGCGTTATGATGAAGTCGGTCATAACCATGAGGCGAAGAAGGAAATCCAAATCTTGGGATTAGGTGAAATATTTCATACGCCCAAACCCAAAAGGCTTATTGAACGGATCCTCCAAATTGCGACAGATTCAAACTCCCTCATCCTTGATTCCTTCGCTGGAAGCGGCACCACAGCGCACGCGGTGTTGAACCTGAATAAGCAGGACGGTGGCGCAAGGAAATTTATTTTGATAGAAATGGAGCCGTACGCCGAGAGCATCACTGCCGAGCGTGTGAAGCGTGTTATCACGGGGTATGGCGGCACGGAAGGTATGGGTGGCGCGTTTGATTTCTACGAGATGGGCGCACCGCTTTTTGGCGAGGACGGCAACCTGAACGAAAGCGTTGGTGCAGAACATATACGCGAGTATGTGTATTACACGGAGACCAGAACGCCGCTTCCCAAGCGGGATTCGAGCCATCAAGAAACGCCTGCATTCTTGGGCAAGCACGGCGAGACCGCGTATTATTTCCACTACGAAGCTGGAGCGATAACGACGCTCAATCATGCGTTTTTGGCACACGTACGCACCAAAGCGGAGGAGTATGTTATCTATGCGGATAATTGCTTACTTCCGCCGGAGGCATTGGCAGAGCGGAAAATAATTTTCAAAAAGATACCACGTGATATGGCGCGATTTTGAGAGATTCAAACAATCCATCTGTCTTATGAACTGAAGTTACGCTTTGCTTTGAAATTCCCCGCTTTTTCCTAAAAGAGGGGTGTCCTGCCGTTTTCCCTGACGCATTGCGTCAGGGGACGGGGTGTTTCCCCCCTCCGGCGATGAAGATCTACCCCGCCGCCCCGAAGACGGTGCGCCACCCCTTCATCACCGAAGACGGCTGACGAAGGGGAATTGTATCCAAGCGTAACTTCAGTTATGAAGCCCGCAGGACCGTCGCCGTCGCACTGGTTTCATCATGTCGTTGGAAATAAGTTACGGAATGCGTAACTTTATGCCATAACTTTGCAGAGGAAATACGAATCACGATTCTTTCCCTTTTCCCAGATGATGACATTTGAGTTTGATGCAAACAAGGAAGCCACCAACATCGAAAAGCATGGTATTAGTTTCATCTAAGCACAAGAAATCTTCCAAAGCCCTGATTTCTACGCACTGCGCTCTCAAAACGCTACTGGCGACGAAGAACGATTTTTAGGCATTGGTACCGCACGCTCACATAGCCGTGTGATACTGGTTGTTTACACGTATAGAACACCCAACTATCGTATTATCAGTGCGCGAGCCGCACACAAAAAGGAGCTGGAACGCTATGAATCCCTCAAACAGAACTTTCCCCAAAGGTAATGGGAGAAACAATGACGTGAGAAAGAGTAACGGTAGTGCGTCTTTTTCGGATGACGACGACATCAATCTTGATGAATTTAACTGGTCGGCTCCAGTACAGCATCCTGCGCCTCGTATCCTCAGTGAAGGATATAACACTGAGGTCGAGGCGGGCGATGCAATCCTTCTTGTACCGACCTATACGCCGGAACGTTTGAAGACGTTGCGAACATCGCTCGGTATGACTGCACAACAGTTTGGTATTGCTGTTGGCTATGCTCCAAGTAGTGCAAAAGTACGCATCTCGGAATTAGAACACGGAAGGCAAGCTATCCCGCAGCCAGTCTCGATTATTGCTGCATATTTGGAACAGTATGGCGTGCTGAAACCGTTCAAAATGGAGATGGCTGATTGACAAAGCCCACACACCAAAGAAGAATTATATGGAACTCAAACCCTATCAACAACAGGTCATCGGCGACCTCGCGCTTTTTTTGGAACACCTTCGGCACACCAACAATGTGCGCGAGGCATTTCACGATTTTTGGGCAATGCATCCACGCACTGCCCTGTAGCCGTTTCCGGGAACTGCCATAGAGCCGTACAAAAATAACATCCCGCGTGTGCCGCACGTATGTTTGAAAGTGCCAACGGCAGGAGGCAAAACGTTTATCGCTTGCAATGCGCTCAAGACCATATTTGATGCGTTTGGGACGTTTGATAGTGACCGCCGATACGACGACCGACCACGTGTGGTGGTGTGGCTTGTGCCGTCGGTTGCGATTTTGGAGCAAACGCTAAAAAACTTGAGTAACGCCGCGCATCCCTATCGCCAAAAAATCAACGCACATTTTGGGCATCGTGTGGAAGTGTTAGACAAAGCCGCACTACTGCAAGGTGTGGGCTTCAACGCAAGCAGTGTGCAGGAGCAATTGACGATAATGGTGTTCAGTTTCGACAGCCTGAGGGCGCGAAACAAAGAAGACCGCAAAATATTTCAGGAAAATGGCAATTTGCAATCGTTTGAACATTTGGTTGGCACAGAAAACGACGTTACATTAGGCGCGGTCATCAAGCAACTGCATCCCGTTGTGGTTGTGGATGAAAGCCACAACGCTGAAAGCGAGCTTAGTGTGGATATGCTGAAAGAGCTGAACCCGTGCTTTATCCTTGACCTGACGGCAACACCGCGCAAGAACAGCAACATCATTAGCTTCATAGACGCGCTGGAACTCAAAAAAGAATCTATGGTCAAGCTACCCGTGATTGTGTATAATCATCAGGACAAAACCGAAGTGGTCAATTCTGCCTTGCAGCTTCAACGGCGTTTGGAGCTGCAAGCGAAAGAAGAAGAGAGCAAAGGCGGCAAGTACATTCGCCCTATTGTGCTGTTTCAAGCGCAGCCCAGAACGGGCGACGACCATACAACGTTTGAGAAGCTCAAAGCGAAATTAGTAGAGCTAAAAATACCGGAAGAGCAGATTAGGCTTAAAACGGCAGACCATGATGAGATAAAAAACGAAAATTTGATGAGCCGTGATTGTCCTGTGCGATACATCATCACGGTCAACGCGCTGAAAGAAGGCTGGGATTGCCCCTTTGCGTACATTTTGGCTTCGCTGGCTGATAAATCCTCGGCGGTGGATGTGGAACAAGTGTTGGGGCGGGTGCTGCGGCAGCCTTACGTGATGAATCACGCCTTTCCGTTGCTGAACATGAGTTATGTGCTGACTGCTTCATCGAAATTTAGGGAAACTCTGCACAATATCGTCAAAGGGCTGAATCGTGCGGGCTTCAGCGAACAGGATTACAAAATAGCCATGCCGGAAGAATCCACAACTCCAGAGGCTCCGTCCGCCGAAAGCGCGGAGCAGCTTCAGCTTGCTGATGTGGTAACAAGCAAGGAGGACGACATAGACATCGCAAGAATCGTCGTACCAACCGCCGCATCGCCAGCAGAAGAAATCACAACGCAAAATATAGCCGTCATGGAGCTTGCAGTTATCAAGCAATCGGAGGCGTTTGAAAAAGCTGTCGTCGCCACGCAAGAAACCAAAAGCGCTATTATCCCCAATGAACTACAATCGCTTATGAAAACGTACCGCATCAAGGAGGTGTTTCGCGCCCAAGCCGAGCAGTTGCGGCTGCCGCAGTTTTATATGAAGGTTCCGAGCAATGACCTTTTTGTCATGGGAGAAAAAGAGATTCCTGTAGCAAAGGAATACCTGTTAGAAGATTTTCAGTTGAGCAAGGCAGATAGGCATATAACCTTCGAGGGCATTGAAGCAGAGCTGTACAGGGTGGATTTGGACGAATCAAAAAAGAGCACACGCCCGTTCCTTTTCGTTTGAGGGGATTAGTGAAAGAAAATATGATGGCTTACATCCTTGACCCCGCACGAAAAGAGGCGCGGGTGAGAAACTTCACCGATCGCATTATGAATATCATTGGGAATATGTACCCGATAGCAGACCGCGAAATCAAAAAATATATCACAAGTATTCTCGAAGATTTCAGTGAAGAGCAGTTCGCGGATTTTGCCGATAACGAACGCACCTACACTGAGAAAATCAAGCAAAAAATAAAACTTCTGTCGGAGCAGCACGGCGAGAAACAGTTCAAAAATTTGTTGGACACAGGCGCAATTTTTATGAAGCCGTCATTTGTGTTGCCGTCATCTATAGCGCCCAGGACATGCCCAAAATGCTTTTTGAAAAAGAGGCGGCAATGAACGGCTTCGAGGAGCGTGTTATCAATGAGGTTGCCAATATGGAAAACATCTTTTTTTGGACACGGAATATTGAAAAGAAGGGCTTTAGAATTAACGGCTTTGTGAATCATTATCCCGATTTTATCATTCAGACCAAGAGCGGCAAAACATTGGTGTTGGAGACCAAAGGCGACCATTTGGACGCAGAGCAAAAAATACGTTTGGGAAACACGTGGGCAAACAAAGCGGGAAATGAGTATCGGTATTACATGGTTTATGAACGCCGCGTGGTAACGGGTGCACACACGATGGATGAGTTTTTGCAGCATCTTCGGCAGATGTAAGGAGCGGCTTGCACTTACTCACTCCTTCAACGAACCAGCCGTCAAACCCTCGATAATCTGCTTTTGGAAGAATGAAAACAAGGTCAGAATTGGCAGTGCAGAAATGCTTGCACCCGCCATCAAATGCCCCCAGTCAATGGATTGCTTACCCTGATAGAACGCAAGCCCGACGGGAAGGGTTCTGTGCGCCTCGTCGTTGCTGAAAAGAAAGGGAAAAAGGAACGAATTCCAATTGCTCAAAAACACGTAGATAGAAAGTACCGTTAGAATAGGTGTACAAAGTGGAAACACAACTCGAAAGAGAATGTACCATTCGCCAGCGCCGTCAATGCGGGCGGCATCTTCCACGTCTTTGGGCAGATTCATCACGTATTGGCGTACAAGGAAAATCCCGAATGGCATCACGAGCCACGGGATTATAAGTGCGTAAAACGTGTTAATCCAGCCAAAATTAACCATCATGCGATAGAGGGGAATCATAATCACATGCGGCGGTATCATTAGTACAACCAAAACGCTGATGAACAGGGCGTTTCTGCCAAAAAATTCCCGTCGCGCAAACGCATAACCCGCCATAAAACAAAACAATACATTGCCCGCCGTAATCGCCGCCGACACAAAAGCGGAATTGAGGAAATACAGCCCAAACGCATCGGAGGAAAGTGTTTCTGTGTAATTCAAAAGCGATGTGGGAGCCGTGAGCAACGCCCAAAATGTGCTGTAGCTTTGCGGTTGTTCACGCAGCGAAAGAAGCAACATCCAGACGATAGGAAACATCATGCCTGCGGCGGCTGCGAAGAGAGCGGCATACAGGATTGTTGTTCGGAGGCGTTTTAATGTCAGAAACTTCTTTGCTGTAAATTTCATAGTCAAACATCTTTCTGTTTCAGCGCCAACAAGACTTCCGCAACAAATGCTGTCATTCTGTGGTCAGAAAACGCCGGGCATGATGGCGATTTGTGCGGGTATGGGGAGCATTGTGACGAAGATTATTGAAACATCGTGCTGTCAGGCGGTGCGTAGTAGGAAAAATTCGTCAGGAGTTCGCAGAGCTTATTTTCCAAACCCTTGTAATGCCATACGCCCCAGCCGTTGAACATGAACGAGAACACAAGGCGTTCACCATCTTTGGTTTTCAGATAACCCGCCAAAGCGCTTACGTTCTTGTGTGTGCCAGTTTTTGCATGGACGTTGTATTCTGCGAGCGTTCCGCGCATACGGTGTTCGAGTGTACCGTCTAAGCCTGCAACGGAGAGCAAATTAAAAAACGTCTCAGCAAAAGGAGCACGATCAGCCTCATCTAAGAGCTTGACCAGAACAGAAGGTGCAATGCGGTTTCTGCGGGATAAACCCGAACCATCGTTGATTGTCCAACTATTCACGGGGATTGCATGATCTTTGAGGATTGTTTGAAGTTGTTGCACGGATGCTTGTGCAGAGCGATTTTCTGCGGTAGGAGAAAATACAGCGTTATTCTTTTCTCTGTCATCACCAGAAGCCGCATTACCCAACATTTTAAAAAGATGTTCGGCGCAGAAATTATCGCTTTTTTTGTTGACGATGCTTAAAATTTCTGTTATCGGACGTAAGAATTCCGTCAGGACAACAGATGTGTTGGGTGTTTTTTGGATGCCGAATTTCCCATCCACCTGAACGCCAACGGTTTCAAGGCGTTTGCGGAGCAAGTCAGCGGCGGCAAGTGGGGGATTTTGCACAAAGAATATCTGCGAAACGGTGGTGTTCGGGTTCAACGAACCAGCGACGACAAAATGTTGTTTGCCGCCATTTTTTGTCGCAGTTGCCTCACGAATAGTCAATGTCGGTTTTAGCCAGCGGCGGCGTTTAGTTGCTCTCACAGGTTTTATAGTCTTTGTAACCGCTTGAACGCTAAACGTAAAGGTGTCTGAGTACGGAATCGTCTGGACACGCACAGGTTGATTGACTTTCGGTCCACCACTGACAAGTACGGTCACAATGTTTTTTTGGACGGTCAGGGCGCTGATTGGTCCTGTTGGTTGAACTTCCTCGCCATCACCACTGTAGTCGCGTCGGCTGGTCTGATGGTCAAAAAAAGAATCATCGCCGTAAATGCTGCCTGTGATATGCTTCACGCCAAGATTGTAGAGCTGAACGGCAAGGTTTTCAATGTCTGTGACGCTCAACAGTGGATCGCCATGCCCCACAAGATAGACATTGCCCCGTAGCGTACCGTCTTTGCCGATACCGCTTACAGCATCGGTGCAAATAGATGTTGCGACTTTGTATTCTGTACCGAATTGTTCTAAGGCACCGAAGGTCGGCAGCAGTTTTGTTGTAGATGCGGGAGTGAGTGGTGTTGCACTATTGCGGGCAAAAAGTTCTTTACGGCTGTTTAGCGAAAACACGGAGAGCCCAATCTCTGTTTTTTGTAATGTTTTGTTTTCAAGAAGTTTATTGATGTTTTGTTGCAGGGATTGAAGCGCCCGCAAGCTATCCACGCCGGAGAGTTTTGCCGCTTTCAGCGTCGAAGCCGTATAGCCGTCTCCGGCTGTAAAGGTTGATGTGGCAATATTAGCTACGGGATGAGCTATCGGTGTGGGTTGTGCGGAGCCAGAAAATGCCACTGCCGTAAGAGCAAGCGCTGTACCGCCTATTACGCTGCCGAAAATAATACGAAGAGAGTTATTCATCGTTCATTCCTTGATTACAAAACGCTTGTATGTGGATGATTTTTGAAAAACAATCTCAAATATCATGCCACTGCCGAAATTAGAAATAGACAACAAATATAATCAAGTTTTTGGCAGAAAGGAAAGAGTAACGAAGTGATTTTAATGATTACGTTGATTCCATGATTGGGCGAAGTGTAGTCATAATCATTTGTGTAATTGCCCCTGGGGAACCAGAATGCCACGAGACTCTACTCTCATGTCGGAACCACGTCAGTTGCCGTTTGGCATAACGACGAGTGCTTTGTTGCGTGAGTTCGATGGCGCGTTCGCGTGTGGTGTCACCGCGAAGGTAGGAGAGTGCTTCTTTGTAACCAACGGTATTAAGCGCGTTGAGCGTAGGGGCATATCCCATGGCGAGTGTAGCTTCAGTCTCTTCTACTAAACCTTCTGCAAACATAGCTTTGGAGCGTTGATTGATACGTTCGTACAAGTCTTGTCGCTCACGGCGAACACCGAAATAAAGTGTTTGAAACGTTCGTTCGACAGAAAATGCTGCGTGTGCCTGCGAAAGCGGTGTTCCGGTCGTGTGATAGTATTCTAATGCTCGGATGACACGACGGTGATTGAGGTCGTTGTACTTTTCTGCCAACACAAAATCCACTTCCTGCAATTCGTGATACAATGCACCGATACCTTCCTTTGCCAAACGCCGCTCTAATACGGCTCGTGCAGAGCTTGTATCTACATCGTCCTCGAACAATCCATCGCTCAATGCCCTCACATACAAGCCGGAGCCACCCACCACAAGCGCAATTGCACCGCGATTTCGGATTGCTTGCACCGTACGAGCAGCATCTGTTCCATAGAGACCAGCGCTGTAGTCTTCATCGGGATTTTTGATACTCACGAAATGATGTGGCACGTGGGCGAGCATGGCGGGCGTTGGCTTTGCTGTTCCAATGGTCAGATAGCGATAGACTTGACGCGAGTCTGCGGAGAGAATCTCGACTGGCATGATTTTCGATAGTTCGTCGGCAAGAAGCATGGAAGTTGCGGTTTTACCGGAAGCGGTTGCGCCTACAAGTGCTATGACAGGAATGTTCGGTGTTGAGTCGGTCATGATAGTTTCATAATGTGGTCTTAATTTTGCGCTTTCTCACAAAAATTTGCGTTTTTGAGGTATTTCATACCATCTTTGCGTAACATTCAGCTAATCACAACGTACAAAAAACCATGAACACAAACCAACATCATTCACCGAAAAACGTTGATACAGATAATTCAGATGGCAACCATGATGAAAGTGTTGATAGTTTGCAAAGAGCGACAAACAAAACGAACGAAAGGATGGTGATTATGAAGAGGTTCAAGACAATTACGGCGCTAATGATTTTCCTGTGTACTACATCTTCGGTGGTATTTGCTGGTGAAGGCGATGGGAAACGAGTGATCGTAATTACAAATAGCGTAAATGTTGGAAGCGCCTCTTTATCCACCAAAAGTGTCGCCGATGGCGCTACCGATGGCTCAACGGAAACCCGTGTGTTGGCAAATTTCAAATCCATTGAAGCGAGCGGCGCAATGTGTATGATTGAGGTTATATGCGGTCAGCAGCCGAGTATCACCATCACCGCCGACCCGACAACACTTCGGCGTTTGAATAAGCACATTGAAGTGGATGATGGCGTACTGACTATTAGCGGTGGTATTGGACGTAATTCTGCAACTATCCGAGTTACCGTTCCAATGCTTGAACGCATTGAAATGAGCGGTATTCAATATGTGAAAATTAGTAATTTGATAGGTAAAGAATTTATCGCAGAATTAAGTGGCGATTGCCAGTTAGATTTGACAGGTAAGGTGAAAAAATTGTCTATTGAAACAACTGGACATTGCGAAGTTCGTGCATCAGAGCTTATGGCAGAAATGGTGACTTTGGAAGCTTCTGGAGCCTCGAAAATAGAAGTGAGCGTGACACGAGAAATTTGTGCTTCAGCATCTGGTGTCTCGAAAGTGATTTATCGCGGCAAACCATCGGTTGCTCGTAAGGAAATTGATGGGCTGGCAGTTATTAAAGCCAGAGATTGATGAAGCTCTAAGGTTCTGAATTTTGAGCATTGGAAATGACACATCAAACGCATTCTATGGCTGTACACTTTCGTGATAACAGTGCCTATATTGAACGTGCGGCGAACAGACAAATTGCGCGAAAAGCGATGTTTTCTGTTCGCCGTTTTTTCGTTGTGTATAGGCTGTGCGTCATAACTACTGTAACATTGCTGATGTTGACAGGTTTTGTTTTCGCACAAAGCTCGCAGTTGTTGTTTGAGCGAATTTCCCGCGAGCAGGGGTTGTCCGAAAGCTCGATAACGGCAATTTTGCAGGATCGGCGTGGTTTTTTGTGGGTCGGCACACAAAATGGCTTGAACCGTTATGATGGCTATACATTCACGATTTTTCGCCAGGATCCGACAGATTCACTTACGTTATCAAGCAATAATATCCGCTCTCTCTACGAAGACCGCAATGGCACTCTTTGGATAGGTACTGCTAACGGCTTGAATCGCTTCGACCGCCTGACAGGACGTTTCTATTCCTTTAAAAATGACCCTGAAAGTAAAAAAAGTCTCTCGAACAATGATATTTCCTCAATAGCTGAGGATAAAGACGGCAACCTCTGGATTGGTACGAAACGTGGTTTGAACCGCTTTAACCCGCGAACGCAAGAGTTCAAGTACTTCAAGCATGATAAACGTAAACCAGTCAGTCTGAGCGATAACGATGTCACCGTTGTGTATGCGGATAGTACGCTTCAGGCTGCGGGGTTGTTATGGGTTGGTACACGGAGCGGCGGGTTGGATTTGTTTAATCTTACAACATTTGAGTTTACACACTTTACGAATGATGCGGCTGGGTTGAATATATTGAGCGATAACGCTATTGCGTCTCTTTGCACCGACTGGCAAGGTAATCTGTGGGTAGGAACGCGGAGCGGCGGCTTAAATAGGCTTTCTCGTAAAGCTAACGGTGAAGATGGGTACGATATTCAAACATTTTCCTCTGGTTTGTTGGGTAACCTGAGTGATAATTCTGTTCGCAGTCTGTTTGCCGACAAGCAAGGACACATACTGATCGGAACACGAAATGGTCTTGATATATTTACGCCAAGCAATTGTAGCTGGAGTTCCTATAAAAATTCGCCGAGTAATCTTCGTTCCTTGAGTGATAATGACATTTCGGCGTTATATCAAGATCGTACAGGTGTTGTCTGGATAGGTACGTCAGGGGCAGGCTTGAATAAACTTATTTCCAAAACGGTGTATTTTCAAACTACACGATATTCTTTTTCGAGTTTGACCGGCGGCGATCGCAGTAGTGGTGTCATAAGTGCATTCTACCAAAGCTCTGATGGAAAACTGTGGTTAGGAGGCAATGGAGGCTTGACGACTGCCGATAACGCACACCAATTTACCAGCGAAGGGGGCAAACTCAGTGATGATTATGTGAAGGCAATTCTGCAAGACCATTCTGGAATGCTCTGGGTTGGAACGGAAGGTGGGTTGAATCAATTTGACCCCGCGAGCGGGCGAAACGTTGTCTATCGTCATAATCCGCTGGACTCCACAAGCCTAAGCGATGATTTTGTGAATTGTCTTTACAAAGACCGCTCAGGGAATCTCTGGATAGGTACGTCGGGCGGTGGTTTGAACCGTTTGAACTCTCAAACTGGCGCATTTACGATATTCAAAAACGACCCAATGGAATCGAAAAGTTTGGGTGATAATTTTGTCTTTGCCATCCGCGAAGATCGTGCGGGAAATCTATGGATAGGTACGAGTGGCGGCTTAAATAAGTACAATGCCACAACGAATAATTTTACAGTCTATCGCCATGAAGACAAGAAGGGGTCAAGCCTTGGAGAAAATTCGATTTTGTCGTTACATGAGGACAAAAAAGGTAATCTCTGGATAGGCACGTACGGCGGTGGTTTGGATAGGTTCGATGCTGTCACGGGAACATTTAATCATCTTCGTGAGAAAGATGGACTGCCAAGTGATGTGATATATGGCATTCTGGAAGATGCCCGTGGGCGGCTCTGGCTCAGTACTGGCAGGGGATTAGCGAGTTTAGAATTTAGTGACAACCACACTCGAAAACCGATCGTTCGTCTCTATGACGCTTCGGATGGACTTCTCGGAAATGAATTCCGCAAGGGAGCCTATTATCAGGGTAGAGATGGAACATTATATTTCGGCGTTGCCGACGGATTTAATGCGTTTCATCCTGACAGTTTGCATCCCAACCCTCATGTTCCAATGGTCGTGCTTACGTCGTTTCGGAAGTTCAACCAAGTTGCAACGCTTGACACAAATATCACGGAAAAAGCGCTTTTGATGCTGGATTATACGGACAATACTTTCTCGTTTGAGTTCGCGGCATTAGATTTTGCAAACCCAGCCAAAAACCAGTATGCCTATCGTATGAGTGGCTTTGATGACCGTTGGATCGTTCTTGGCGGTGGCGAACGCATGGCGCGGTTTACGAATCTTGATCCAGGTGAATACACATTTCAAGTAACGGCAAGCAATAACGATGGCGCTTGGAACGAAGCTGGCGTAAGCCTTCGCATTATTATTCGTCCGCCGTGGTGGCGGGCGTTATGGTTTCAAGTGCTTGTTGCGTTAAGTTCGTTTGGTGCGGTTTTGGGAGTCTATAAATGGCGTGTACGGGCAATTCAATCACGCACAAAACGCCTTGAGCTCCTAATTGCTGACCGCACAGAAGAAGTAACTGAGAAGAATGCTGAATTGGCGCGGCTTTTGGACGATGCCGAAGTTGCCCGTGCTGAAACAGAACTTGCCTATAAATTGCTTGAAATTGAAAATGCACGTAAGACCTCTGAGCTTGATGAGGCAAGGCTGCTACAACTTTCGATGCTTCCGAAGCACCTACCGCAGATCCCAAATTTGGATATTGCTTTTTTTATGCGAACCGCCACCGAGGTAGGCGGCGATTACTATGATTACCGTGTTTCCCAAGACGATACATTGACGCTGGCAGTGGGAGATGCGACCGGACACGGTGTTCGAGCCGGGATGCTTGTATCCATCGTGAAAAGTAATTTCCATGCAACGGCGGAGTTTTTGAGTGTTTCAGACATCGCGGCTCATATTGGGCGCAATATTAAGCGGATGAATCTGCATAAAATGTTCATGTGTTTGACGGTGTTACGCTATAAACAAGGCGCGTTGGAGATGTCAGGAGCAGGGATGCCGCCTGCGCTGCTATATCGTTGCGAGACTCAAGCTGTCGAGCTTGTGCGTTTGCGTGGGATAGTGTTAGGCGCAGTAGAACATTTTGATTACCAAACACTTAAACTTAACCTTGCTTGCGGTGATACGTTATTGCTTATGTCGGACGGGTTGTTGGAGCTTTTTAACAGTGAGAATGAAGAACTCGGTGAAGAGAGTATCAAATCGTGCTTTCAGAGCATCGGGCATTTAGATTCACAATCCATCATTAACCGTATGAACAGCCTCGCTGACGAATGGCTTGACGGAGCGCCACAAAATGATGATATTGCGCTCGTCGTGATGAAAGCTGCGTAAAATATTGTATTCAAGTCAGACCTCCTCCTGCCTTTTTATCAACCTAATACCGAGAATGTAACTTTTTTCCCAATACTGACTTCTTTTCTGTAAAGCGTAAGAAATCGTAGTGTTTGATTAATTGGTTGCATTTTTATGGGAACAGGAACACTTATATTGACGACGGAAGCGGTCAATGTTTTGAAGCCGCCGAAACGCTCGTTGTACTGTAGTGAAGGAGTCCTGACATCGTTCACTTACACGCTTACGAATCGAATAATGCCGAATATAACCAGTCCACCTACACAGCGCGTCACACAGAAGAAGTCAGCCTCTGCGGATATGACTGATGAGCAGCTTTTCGTGCTGATTCGCGAGAACCGCGACGAAAGCGCGTTCAACATGCTATATAAACGCTATGACAAGCGCCTCTATGCTTATTGCCTGCGGGCATTGGGTACGCCAGATGGCGCGAAAGACGCTTTCCAATCAATTATGAGTATTATATTTGAGAAACGTGAATCTTTCATAGGTGGAAGCTATGCTGCGTGGCTATTTACCATTGCACGGCATCACGTGATGAAAGTTGGCAAACGTGCAAGTCGCTCCACGTCGTTGGATGAGATGAGTGATGGTGTGGAGGGCTTATCGGAATCCGTTTCGAATGGAGAAAGTATGGAGCGAGATTTTCTTTTACAACAATCGCTTGACAAGGCAATCGCAGTGCTTCCAGAGGATTTGAGGGAGGCGTTTACTATGAAGTATTGTGACGGGCTACAGCATGAAGAAATTGCCGAAGCGCTTGAAATTAGTCTTTCGCTGGCAAAAGTGCGTGTTTTTCGCGCTAAACAACTTTTACGAACCTCGTTAGCCTCTTTTTTTGAGGAGGTGCAAAAATGAAATCTCAACCTCCCGTTATGGATTTGCACACGGAAGAATTGCTCGTGAAATACTTGGATGGTACGCTCACCACTTCCGAGAAGCAAGAGTTTACAAATTTTATGGAGCAGTCGCCAACATTTGCTCAGGAAGTGCGAACAATGGAATCGTTCGACGATTTCTTGGATACGTCGCAGCTCGCCACTCGCAATCACGACAATATTGATATTGGTTTTCTGGGCGATATGCAGAAGCATTTTGCACAATCAGCCATAGGTACTGAAGCGTCTAGTAGTATTGGTCTTGGAACGATTGCTTCAAAAAGCTCGTCATTTTTTACATCGGCACCGTTTTTTGGGAAAGCGCTCGTGTTGGTAGTTCTGGGCGGTGGATTGTCATTTATTATTTGGCGTTTCGCTGCTCCATCACCTGAAACGCCGATACAATCTTCATCGGAAAGGCTAAATCACTCGCTGCAAACAAATCAATCGTTGATTGCTACCCCACAGCAAATGGCGGCACCTCTCGTGCGGAGCGACAAGAACGAGGCTTCTGGGCGTACATTTGCGTTAAACAAGACAGTGGATGGTTTCGTAATATCGGATAGCACCAAACCCACCGGACTAAAGCCTGCACAGGAGCTTTCCGATGGAAAGGCACAGGCAAGCATCCAAAGCACGACACCAGCGCAGGAGAAACTGAAAAAACTTATTGAGCAATATGAGCAGCAAATTCGCGACAAAGAACAAGCTGGAGACATTACTGCTGTCGCCTTTGCTCGAAAAACTCTTGGCATATTGCAGCGCGAAAACGGCGTATTGAACGAAAGTATGATGTCGTTAGAGCAAGCACTCAAAATTGCTCAAACGTCTAAACTGCGTGAATTGGAAGGAGATATTTTGGGGGAAATGGCACTTCTATACAAAGCAATGGGAAATATTGACAAAGCTAGCCGAACAATAAAGGATTGTGTGAGTATTTTGACAGAAATCGGAGGCAAAAATCTGAATCGTTGGTCAAAAGAGCAGCGTTTTCTGGAGGGGCAAAAGTGATAGATTTTACAAAAATCCTACATTTGTAAGATTTTTTCAAAAAGATTTCGATGAAATACAAGCGGGTGGTGGTGTGGTATTTGGGGTAATATTGGGAATGAGTAGAGGAAGAAAATCGGGGGTATTGTAAAAAAACATTTGGAAATCGTTAGCGAACCCCCTAATTTTGTAG
>JANYIG010000108.1 GCA_025358765.1 Candidatus Kapaibacterium sp. | reverse complement strand
CTCGGAAGCGGCTTGAGCCGATTTTTTGTAGAGCGCCACCCAAGTTCTTAACAAACATCGTTAGAATTCAATCGTTACGCCAATGCTTGGGAGCAGACCTAGAGCCGTATTGACGACCGTTGTGGCTTTTTGAGGCTTCCACTGTATGCTTGCTTCGTTTGCGCGGGCGGTCACGTTTTGCACATCAATGTACGTCACAAGCTGCAAGCCCGTCAGATACCAGCGTTTATCCAAGCGTACATCTATCGCATAAAACGTCTTTAGGCGGTCGCCCTCATTGTAACGTGCAAAGTCCGGCGTTCCTATTGGGAAACCCGTTGCCGTTGCACGGTCTTGGGTTGTAATGTACGGCGTGGTCGGCAGACCCGAGGCCACGCGAAGTTTGCTACTGAGTTCCCATTCATTACTAAACCGATAGCCCGCCGCAAGGCTCAGAATAAGCGGTTGATTAAACGCGCCGACGCGCTCCGCACCGTCCAACCCCGTGAACAGCGAACGGTTCCAACTCAGGCTCATCAAGCCGTAGAGCGGAATCTCGCTGAGTTTTTTTTGCAGAAACAACTCTACACCATAGGAAACACCTGTTCCCACGCTTTGCAGCGGCTCCAAACCAAACGGTATGTCGTTCGTCACATCTTCGTACGCAGCAGGCGCAAGAACGGCTTGCGGGCGATACACCCGCGCCGGATAGTTGCCATAAACCTTGTAATAACCTTCGATTTGTAGTTTTAAGTCCGAAGCAAGAATATACTCGTAGCCCAAAACAGCTTGGTCAACGCGAATTGGCTGTAGATTCGCACGGTTACTTGGGTCGCCCACAAGCCAGATGTACTGCGGTGATTGGAAATACCGACCAATACTCACGTTCACCGTTTGTACGGGAGTGAGTGCGTAGCTCAAAGACAAACGTGGCGATACGACGAAATTTGTTTTCGTCAGAAAACCGTAATAATCCGCCCGAACACCCGCCGTCACCTTGAACTCATCCGTCAAAGCGTACGAGGCTTGGCAATACGTGGCGTTGCGGAATGCCGTAAAATTTGTGTCCACCGTGATTTCACGCTGTTTGCCGTTTTGGTCAAGACGACCGGAACCAATGACAAATAAGTCATAATCAAGCTTGGAGGCAAATTTGGCGATATTACCAAAACTGAGTTCCAGCGCGTTTGTGGCTTGGAGAACCACATCGGCGCGAAGGCTTGTTTCGCCCTCCATCGTGTTTGCCCGAACGAGCGGTTTGCTCACATCAATGCTGTCGTTGCTGCCTATCGTCGTTGGAACGCGCGAAAACTGTGATTGCGAAGTCGTATAATTCGTGTAGGTGCGCCCAAGCGTTACGTTCATAAAGCCATTACCAAACAGCGTTTTCCACGTAATGCCCGAAAAATACTGATTTTGCGCCGGTGCGGTGATGCGGCTATTATTCGCTCGTTTGTCTTCGGTATCGTTGGTGAACGAAACCGTGCCAAGCGCACCAATTGTGATGAACGAAAGGGTGTTTTTGTTATCAAGGCGGTAATTTACCTTCGCCGTCAAATCCCAATACTGAGGAATGAAGCCAAATCCAGCCAATTTGAAAATCAAATCCAAATAACTGCGCCGTACGCCAATCAAATACGAACCTTTATCGCTAATCGGACCCTCAGCAAATAGGCCAAAACCTGTAGCAGACAAATTTGCTTTGCCCGAAAAACGTTCTTCGCTACCTTCGCGGAGCGTGAGGTTCGTAACGGACGACACGCGATCGCCGTATTTTGCACCGAACCCACCTGTCGAAAAGCTCACATCTCGCACAAAATCTATATTGATGATGGAAAGCGGTCCGCCCGTCGAACCTTGGGAGCCAAAATGGTTGATATTCGGCACTTCAATATTATCCACCAAAAACAAATTTTCAAACGGCGCTCCACCCCGCACAGCAAGGTCATTGCGTCCGGCAGATGTTACTCCCACACCCGGAAGCAGTGCCACAGCCCGCACCACATCTTCTTGCACACCCGGTGCGCGGCGCACATCCTCAGAGTTCAGCATTTGGGTGCTGGTAATGGTTTCGGAATTTTTGCGGAAATAGGAGGCTTCCACCTCAGCGGCTTGGAGTTGCACGACGTTTTGGCGAAGCTCAATCGTAACCGTGTATGCTTTGCCCGTGCCTACGAACACATCGGATTGAATGTACGGCTCAAAACTGAGTGCGGAAATTTTGAGCGAATACACGCCCGCCGGAATATTTTTGATAGAAAATTTACCAGCAACGTTGCTGATTGCACCGAATTTTTTGCCCACGACCTCCACCTTTGCGCCGGAGACGGGTTCTTGTGTTCCAGCACTCCGAACAATACCTTCGATAGAACCTTTTGCCTGCGCTTGCCCTTGCGCGTCCGAAGGTGCAGGTTGTTGAGAAAACACTGTCGTTGAACTGCTCATCAACCACGTCCACACCGTGCAACAGAGCAATAATCGCAGAAGAGTACGTGTAATCATCTTAAAAATAGAAAAATGATAAAGACAAATATGACGCTTTTGTATTATTTTATTCTAAAACGTGTCAAATTTGTTTTTATTGCTCGTATTTTGATGACTGCAAGAAAAAGTGTATTTAATCCGTAGAACGAGTTTTGGAGTTTTTTTTAGAGCGTTCGGCGGTACGTAGAATATTTCGCTCAAGGATTTCGGGAATGCTGAGGTTGGATTGAGTGGAGTGAATTGTGCGGTGAAAGCTGTTTAAATAGTTCAAGGTTTCGACTAATTCTTGTTTTTTCTCGTCGGAAAGATTTGCAACAAAAACATCACCAACTTCGACGAGTTTTAACTCCATTGCTTTGAAGAGCGTTGTACCTTTGTCCGTGAGCATTACGCGTTTGGAACGGCGATCGTCCACATCGTCCGCGTCGTCAAGCAAGCCATGTTTCGCCAATCGTTTCATAATCTCGATGCCCGTTGTGCGTTCTAACAGCGTGAAGGTGATGACTTCGGATTTGCGCGGGTTTTTGAGTACGTAAATCGCAGCCAAAACACCAAAATCTGTGATAGAGGTGAGTTCTGTTCCCTGAAATACTTTCCGCCCGTAAAACACCATGTACCGATACATCCCGCCCACAAGCGAAGAAATACGGGAGTTAATGGGGATATACTGATTCCAATGTATTGCATCATCACTGCTTACGGCACGATCAAGAAGCGAAGATAATGATTTTGCGGGCTGTTTGGCGGGTATTGCTGGGATGTGTGCTGGAAGTGGTGTTGTCACACGTTTATTCAGCCAGATGGAAAAATCTTGGATGCTGTGTGGAGCAGCATTGGTCAGAGCAATGTACTCTTGCCAGTACGTGACAAGCTCGACCGTCTGGTTCAGCACGATGTGAATATCCTGAATGTCGTCGTGGTGCGGCATGACTTCTAATGGTTTAGCACACAAAACAAGGGAGAGGAATACGGCAAATTATACGTAAATTATACGTCAAGGTACGTCAATAATGGCTTTTTATTGTGACGATATTGACAAATACAAATGCGATTCATCGAACGATAATACCATTTTTCATAACAAGTTGTACCGCCCGCACAGCACCGATGTTTTGCGTTGGGTCACCTTTGATTACCACAATATCCGCCAATAGCCCTGCCTTGATGCTGCCAACCTTGTTTTCAATGTGAAATACCCGTGCATTTATGCTTGTTGCAGAACGCAGCACGTCGAGCGGCTTCATACCGTATTCCACCATCAGCTCCATTTCGCGGGCGTTCTCGCCGTGCGGAAATACACCAACGTCGCCACCGAAGCATATTGTCACACCCGCATCCAATGCAGCTTTGACGCTCACGCGCTTTTCTTGAAGACGCTTGGGTTCTGGTTGCAATCGTTTTTGCCAGCCTCGGTATTGCGAAATAGCATCGCCAGCGGCAATCGTCGGGCACAGTGCCGTGCCGCGTTCCACCATGAGTTTGAAAAGTTCCGGCGTTCCGGCATCACCGTGTTCGATTGTTTCCACGCCCGCCAAAATCGCACGGCGCATTCCTTCTACCGTTGAAGCGTGTGCTACCGTCGCTCGTCCGCTCGAACGGGCAGTCTCGACGATACGTTTAAGTTCGTCGAGCGAGTAGGTTGCCCGCGCCTCACCACCCAAACCCCAGCGATAATCAGCATACACTTTCACGAGGTCAGCGCCCTTGCCAATTTGGTCGCGCACGGCACGGATAAGCACATCCACGCCATCCGCTTCCTCTGCACCTTTGGGAACATCCAACTCCGACACAGCACTTTTCGGACCGTAGCTGCCCGTTGCTACGAGCGCCCGTCCTGCCACAATCATGCGTGGACCAGTAATGATACCCTTTTCGATGCTTTGCTTCAAACCAACGTCGTCGTACAACGAACCTTCGGTTCCTAAATCCCGTATAGTCGTGAAACCAGCCGCAAGCGTCTTTTGCAAATGCACCGTTGCCCGTGCAATGCGCTCCGCACGGGGTTCGCGTAACACTTGGTCGTCCCACGACGTTTCGTTGTAAGCGTGAAGCAGAATATGAGAATGCCCTTCAATAAACCCGGGACAGAGCGTCATTCCTTGTAATTCCAGCGTCACGAGGCTGTCAGTAAAGGTTGGTGCTTGATTTGCTGCACCCGCAAAGACGACAAGCGAATCACGCACCGCCACAAGCCAATTCTCATGCACCGCAAAGCCGTCGAAGACACGCGCTGGCTTCAGAATTGTTGTAATAGCTCGTTTAAAAGGTTGTGCCTGAAGTGGATGCCACAAAACAAACACCAAAAATACGGCAACAATTTGTCTCATGAAAATTGCGTTTTTTTGAAAAGTCACAAAAAACGCGCTCGCTACACATCAGTAGCAAAGCGCGTTCTCTGAATATATGCACAATTATTTCTGTCCGTACTTGGCTTTATATTGCTCGTAGAGGAATTTTTGTTTGTTCACGAGTTGCAATTTTTTGCCGCGAATAAAGGCATGTTCAAGGTTGTTGAATCGCATATCAAGCGCATCGCCTTCGGACACAAAGAGCGTCGCATCTTTGCCGACTTCAAGCGAACCCACACGATCGCTAACACCAAGTATTTTCGCGGTATTCAGCGTAATGAGTGAAAGCGCCTCTTCTTTGGAAAGCCCGTACGCCGATGCCGTACCTGCTTCAAACGGGAGATTGCGTTGCTGCCAACTTCCCCGTGTACAGAGACTCGTCAGAATACCAGCTTTGACGAGTAATGCAGGCGTTTTGTAGGGTAGGTCAACATCTTCGTAATCGCGGGACGGCAGGCTATGTGTTTGCTCGACCATCACCGGAACGTTATTGGCTTTAAGGATGTCCGTCACCATCCACGCATCGCCGCCACCCACAAGCACAGGAGTGACACCAAAATCTTTAGCAAAATTTACGGCTGCAATGATAGATTTTGCCTCGTCCGCACGGATAAAGAGTTTTTTCGAGCCGTCGAACAAACCGCGCATCGCCTCGAAACGAAGATTTTTATCTTTCGGTGCAGGAGATTTGCTATACGCCTGTGCTTCGCGGAAAAACTGATACAACGCCGTAAGTTGCTTGGCAATAGCTTCATCACCGGTTTTTAGGTCTTGGTCGGTACCCGTCACGTTACGGCGCAACGTAGGGAAATTGACATGAACACCCACATCGGCGCGGAGCGTGGCATCTTCCCAATTCCAGCCGTCAAGCTCGACAATTGAGGAACGTCCAGATACCAAGCCACCTTGCGGCGCAACGAGTGCAAGCAAAACACCGTTAAATCGCACTGTCGGTGTGATTTGTGACTCGGCATTGTAGGCAATCAATGACCGCACGTGAGGATTGATGCCACCAACTTCATTAAAATCGTTTGTAGAGCGCACTGCTTCTACTTCCACAAGACCAAGCGTTGTGTTTGCAGCGAACAATCCGGGATAAATATGTTTGCCTTGAGCATCGAACACGTCAGCATTAGTACGGTCGAACGCCGTGCCAGATTGCCCAACAAGCGTAATTTTTCCTTTATCGAAACCCACAACTGCGTTTTCAATCACCGTGCCGTTGCCCACGTGGACGGTTCCGCCCACGAGATAGACGGGTTTTGCCTGCGGCGGTGCAGGTGTTGGGATGCTCTGTTGAGCTGTGAGTGAACCAAACGCGAGGAACAATGCGGTAACGAGAGCAAAAAGTTTCATAGAATGCTGTTAGATTAAACGTGAAAAATTTAGACGGTTGCAGGTTGTTTAGCTTTTGCAGTACCATTGGAAGCAGTACTTGCCGAGCTACTTTGAGCCAAATATTCAATAAAGCATTCACGCATGGCAATGGCAAATTCGTCAATATCGGCGCGTTTGACCACGAGCGGCGGAACTAAGCGAATAACAGTGTCGGCAGTGGCGTTCACAATCACGCGGCGCTGAAGCATAGCTTGAACAAACGGTGCTGCCAGAACGCTAAGTTTTAATCCCATCATCAAGCCACAACCGCGTACTTCCTCAATGAGGCTTGGGAACTCGTTTTGCAGGATAATGAGGTTCTCTCGCAAGTAGCAGCCTGTCTCGTGTGCATTGTGCTGAAGATGGGCAATGACTTCCTTCACCACCACTTCACCCGCCGCACACGCTACTGGGTTGCCGCCGAATGTCGTGCCGTGCATCCCTTTGTCCCACACATTTTCCACTTTTTTGCCGCCCAAAATCGCACCAAGAGGCAATCCACCGCCGAGTGCTTTTGCCAGCAGCACAATATCTGGTTTTACCATAAAATGGTCAAACCCAAAAAACTTGCCCGTACGCCCTATGCCCGCTTGTATTTCGTCGGCAATGATAAGAAAATCATATTGCTCCTGCAACTCAAGTATCGTGTTCACAAAATCGGGGTCAGCAAAGACGATGCCGCCTTCACCCTGCAAAAACTCCAGCACAACCGCGCATGTTTCCTTGTTCACAGCCGACCGCAGAGCAGCAGAATCGTTAAGCGGTAACACCTGCGTGTTTGGTAAAAACGGACCCATGCCGTCCTTGTACAAAGGTTTATCCATCATGGAAAGCGCTCCGTAGGTGCGACCATGAAAACCACCTTTGAACGCCAAAAGTTCGTGTTTGCCACGCTCGTTGCCCCAGCGCTTGGCAAGTTTTAATGCGCCTTCCAACGCCTCTGCTCCGGAGTTCGAGAAAAACACACGCGCATACCCAGTATGTTCAGTAAGCAACTCAGCCAAACGCACTTGTGGCTCCTGAAAAAACACGTTCGACACATGCAAATAGCTTTGCACCTGACGAATAATTGCATCGGTAAGTTTGGGATAATTATACCCAAGCGCGTTCACGGCAATACCAGCCAAAAAATCTAAATATGCTCTGCCATCAATATCATACAGGCGGCATCCATCGCCGCGCTCCACCGCCATCGGCAGTCGGCGATAGACCTGAAACATCGAATGTTGCTCCCGTTCAAAGATAGTCGGTTCCATAGAACACTACACGTTAGTGGTTAGTGGGAAAGGTTGAGTTGCAATGGTTGTAACGAATGAAACGAAAAAATGCCCGTCACTTGTGTTGCGGCGGACATTTTCAATATACTGAATTTTACCCGGATTTCGTAGTGCTCACATCGTCATAATTCTTCTGTTCGCCTTACTTTCGGCGAATCGTCATTTCCACTTTTTCAAGTGGTGCGGACATTGCGCCATCGCCGCCTTGACCGCACGGCAACGCAACAATTTTATCCACGACTTCGATGCCGCTTACTACTTGGGCAAAGATGGTGTATTGTCCATCCAATTGGGTTGGACTGCCGTGACAGATGAAGAACTGCGATGTAGCACTATTCGGGTCTTGCGTCCGCGCAGCCGAAATCATACCACGTATATGATTCAGCTTATTGAACTCCGCCGGAACGCGGGTTTGCGTTGGGTCTCCTATACCCCACATTTCTTTCGGTTTGCTTTTCGAGTTCGGGTCGCCGCCTTGAATCATAAAATTCGGAATAATACGGTGAAACGCTGTGCTATCGTAAAACTTTACCGATACAAGGCTGTCAAAATTTGCCGCGTGTTTTGGAGCCACTTCCGGCAACGTTTCAATGGTAATGTCGCCAAGCGGTTTTTTACCTTGCTTCACGGAAATCACGTATTGACTTTTGCGCGTAATGGTCATTTCCACTTTCTCCACAGGACGCGAATACGTACCTTCTGCCGCAACAAATTCCGTTTTCACCTTCACAATGCTGTCAATAAGCTCTAAGCCCGACACAACTTGCCCAAACACCGTGTATTGATTGTTCAGTTGTGGTGCGTCAGCATGACAGATAAAAAATTGTGATGTAGCACTGTTCGGGTCTTGTGTCCTTGCAGCCGAGATGATACCTCGTTTGTGCGGCACCGCGCTAAACTCTGCTGGAACTTTTGCTTGCGATGGATCGCCCATGCCCCACATTTCCTTCGGTTTATTTGGGTCTTTGGTGTTTAAGTCACCGCCTTGAATCATAAAACCAGCAATCACACGGTGAAACGCTGTTCCATTATAAGCCTTCGCGCTGACTAAACTGTCGAAATTTCGTACGTGTTTTGGTGCAACATCAGGAAACAACTCAACAACGATATTACCTAACGGGCGACCGCCATGCGTCACGGCGATGACGTATTTTGGACGTTCAACGGGTGGTTTTTCTGCTACCTTTGCAGGTGTTTGTTTGCTTTTTTTTGCGGGTGCTGTAGTAGCATTGGCGGGCTGTTTGTTATCAGCCGATTTTTTTGTTTGTGCAAATGCCGCGACGAGCGAAATGCTCATCAACACAAATACGGCACAAAGGATACGAGCGCGGAAGCTCATTATTGCTGGTTGTTTCATAATCGTGGATAAGAAATATGGATACGAAGGTGTATGAAAAAATGTTGATAATCAGGAATAATTTAATATTTGCTCGGTTTAGCGTTTGCTCGGTATCACGCGAATAGAGCGAATGACAACAGGTTTGAGCGGGCGACCATCTGTTTCGTTTATCATTGGTTGAATTTGTTCAACAGAAATCGAATCCACAATCGCCATCCCAGTTGACACTGCGCCAAAAATCGTGTATTGACGCGGTAATTCAGGAACATCACGTACGCACACAAAAAATTGACTTGTGTTCGTATCTGGTCCCCGATTTGCCGTTGCCAGCGTACCACGTTTGTAGCCGTTTTTACAGCTTGGCGCATCGGGGTTAATTTCGTCGGCAAATGGCTCGCCGTAAATACTTTCACCACCTGTTCCCCATTCGTCTTTTTTGCGTTTATCTTTCGTTTTGGGATCGCCGGATTGAATCATAAAATTTTTCGCCACCCGATGCACAAGCATATTATCAAAAAATCTGCGTTTTGCCAGCGCAACGAAGTTTTCAACGGCTTTCGGGGCATCGCGTCCATAGAGTTCGAGTGTGAATGAGCCTTTTGAGGTTTTGACGATAACATGATGTGTAATGACTGGCACAGTGTCAAGAACGAGTGCTTGCGCGGTGGTAGCAGAATCTGAGGATGTTGCGGGCAGGTGCGGGACGATTTGCTGAAGTTTAGCAAGGCGTTCGGGTTGTTCGCGGTGCAAACATGCGGTGATAAACGTGGTTACGAGCAGAAAAGCGCATATCACCGATATTCCACGAACAGTCAATCGTTTCATAACAGCAATAACATCCATGACGACTAATGAACATCAACGAAACACGGTGAGAAGAATAATACCAAGAAGAATACGATATACAATAAACACCATCGTTGTGTGCATTTTCAGGTAACGGAGCAAAAATGCAATCGCGGCATATCCTGAAAGCCCTGAAACAATCGTGGCAACAGCAACCGTCGTGAGGCTTAGACCGTTCATGGCATCCGAGCCGATAACATGCCGAAGTTCGAGAAAACCACTTGCCGCTACTGCCGGAATACTGAGCAAAAATGAAAACCGAGCTGCTACATCACGCCGTAAGCCAACAAATAAGCCCGCCGTAATAGTTGTTCCAGAACGCGATGGTCCCGGAATTAGTGCTAATACTTGTGCCGAACCAACGAACAGTGCGTCCCGCCACGTAATTTGCTCCATTGCTCGCGTGTGTTTTGCAACTCGCTCCGCTATAGCCAATACCACTGCAAGCGCTATCAAACCGATTGCAATCACCGTTAAATCTTTGGAAATATGTCCTTCAATGACTTTTTTGAGCGCCAGACCAACCGTTGCAATCGGAATCGTTCCCACAATCATATACCAGCCCATCCGTGCATTCAGCGATTGTTCGCGCAAAGGCTTGCGTTCGAGCAGGTTTTCCCGAACAAACGAGCCGACAATCTCGATAATATCACGGCTATAATAGACTAACACTGCCGCAAGTGTTCCAAGTTGGATCACCGCAATAAACGCCGTCCATTGTTCAGGATGTTCCGTCGAAATCAAGCCCATTGCGGTTCCGGCAATTGTCAAATGCGCCGAACTGCTAACGGGAAGAAATTCCGTCAGACCTTGAATAATACCGAGAATAATTGCCTGAATAATTGTCATTGTGTTGTGCTTACTTGCTTACGGTCGAATTATCCGTTGTTCCCACGTAATTTCGCAGCCGCTTCTTCTGACCATCTCCATTGCGCTACAATACGTGTTCTGAGAAAGCTCTACGGCACGGATTAAATCACCCTCTTCAGCGTCAGGGCTTTCGAGGATATAGGTAAAGTGTATCTTGGTGAAAACTTTTGGATGCTCTTCAGCGCGTGTGCCATCCATTTCCACGCGGAAATTGGTAATCGTTTTGCGCTTTTTCCGGATAATCATAAGCACGTCCACTGAAGAACACGCTGCGACGGATTGTAACAATACTTCCATTGGCGATGCCGCAGAATTGTTGCCGCCATTGTCTTCCTTCACATCGAAGAATGTCTGTTTGCCCGCTTCATTGGTGCCGACAAGCCGCATATTCGACTCAAGAACTAACGTTGCATTCATCGTATTCAACCAGTATATTATTTCAACGAATATTTGTTTTTCAGATACAATTCCACGTCCGCTTGTTCCTGCGCCGACAATGTGCGGGTGAACACAAGGAATTCGGCAATGTCACCGCTGAAAAATTGCTGTTGGCTGGTGTTCAAGCGACCGACGAAGAAGTGGCGTAAATCAAGCGGTGCTTTAGAAATATTTTTATGCAGTTGTGCTGGAACAAGCGGTGCCCAATATTTACCGGGTATTCTCATAACATTCGTGCCATCGTTCGGGTCGAATACGTTTGCATATGCACCGCCCTTTTCGTAGTCTGTGCCAAGCGCACCACTTGAATACAAGCGCTGGAAGTTCATACCGTCTGGCTGGTTGGGGTTGCCACCAAAATCTACTCGCGCCCAGACCACGTAGATTGAGGCAAAAGTCGGATTAGCAGCCAATGATTCGAGATATAAAAAATCTTCGACACCATCAAAACGAATTGATGGCTTACCATTGATGCCAGTAGCGACGTAGCGCGGGCGAGCGGAGGGGTATTTGTTGCGAATATCATTGCGTGACTTGCTTGCATCCGGCAGATACAGCAATAAATCGCCGCTTTGCGTAATGCTCGGAACAGCGTCTGCACGCAACCAAAGCGCTAAACCGTCACGAACCTTGAGTGCCGCCTCATCTGGAGCTGGTGGAATAACCGCCGGAATCTCAGGAACGGGTTGCGGATGAGGATTGACCAGATTCGGATGCGGCGTAAAAAGAACCGTTTTTCCCTGTGGTTTGCCCAAATATAACGGCATGAGTGTATCTTCGGCGTAGAACGCCATAAACATGAATGCCGCTCCTACGAGCAATCCGCCTATTACAAACAGGTAGAGAAAAATATCGGATGATTTTTTATCCGGTGATTTGGAGTTGTTGTGCGCTTTTTGTGTAGCTTGTTCAGCAGTGCTCATAGCCGATTCAATCGTGAAAATGAGTAAAAAATATCGTGTAACTCTCGGTTAGTACGCACGTTGTATCATCATTGCGTACGCGAAAAACAGTTTCTAAATTACAAAATCTTTGCGTTGTAACGATGATAAAATTTCTCTGGGGTGTTATTGCGTAGGTGTATCTGCCACACAAAAGGTTACAATGCCATTGTCTCTAACACGTTAAATATTCTCTAACAATTCCCGCCGCGCAAACGCAACAGCTACGCGAAGTTCAGCCCAATCGCAGTCCACATCGGCATCTAATGCGGCGCGAACGTCCTTGAGCAGCGCCTCCCTTTTGCCGCGCACAATTTCTCGCACAGCGCTATAAATTTCGTCGTGAATGAATCGGCTGCGTTCGAGCATAACGCCACCCTCAATTGCCTGCTGAAGGTGCTGCGAGATGGTTCCGGGCGTGAGCCGGCGTTTTTCGGCTATCTGCGCGAGGCTCATGCCCTGCCGCGCCATCTCTACGGTTTGCAGCACAGTTTGGGATAACTCCGCCACATCGTCGCCATTGCGAGCGGCTTCGTGGGCGGCAAAGTTCTGCACAGCGCGTAAGAACAAAGGTGCAAAACGGCTCAAGAACATTCCACCGCTCATGCCAAAGCGCGGAATCTCGCGTTTGATGTCCTCGCGGGTGCGCGGCAACACGTTCACAAGCGTGATGAGCGTTCGGTCGTCAATAATAATATGCTCGCTGATGTGGTCTATGGCTGCGAGTTCTTTGCGAACAGCTTTGCACTGTTCCAAAAGCTCTGGATACAGGCATTCATCACGGTTGTACGCCTTCAAACGCAAGGCTGCGGGTGTGGTTTTGAGTGTTTGCAAACCAAGCGCGGAAATGTGAATCGTCGGGTATTGGTCGGCACTAATGTAGAGCAGTGCTTCGTTGATGGCGATTTGCAGTGCCTCCGTGATTTCCGGCTTCGAGAATTCGTGGGCTGCGCCGAAGGTGCTTGCCTCCGTAAGCCTGAATTTTTGTACTTTTTCGTGGGTTTTATTGCCTTTAAGCATCTCGGCAAGCACCGTCCGCCCGAACCGCCCATCAAGCTCCACCGCTGCCGCCAGAATCTGCTGTCGCAAAAACTCCTGTCGTGGATTGAGCGGACGAAGTTTTCGTGTTTTCTGCGCTTTGCAGGAACTACATTCCCCACACGAGTCAGTCATATCGTACTCACCGAAGTACTGCAAAAGGAAATTGCGCTTACATTCCGGCGTTTCCATATACCGTTGCACCACTTCAAATTTTTTGATTGCCCGTTCGCGGCGGATTTCAAAGGCTGCCCAATCCACCGGAAGCTGTCGCACAGGCATTCGCTCCACCAAAAGCGTGATGCCGCCGGCTGTTCCGGCTGGTTCGTAGCGCACAAGCCGTGCGTACTCGAAGGCACGCATTGCGTCGGAAAATTGGTTCATTGGAACGTTATATTTGCGCCATAAATCATTCACATCAAAATCAACCGCTTCGTCATATGCACGAGGACCTACAAGCCGGAAAAGCGCATTTAGCGCCATACGGCGCTCTGGCGGAACGTTGTCGTGATACTCTCTCAAACGCTCACGGGTGGCAAGAAAACGAACTCTTCCTGTGCCTTGCGTGGAGCCGCGCCGCAAAACGCCGTAACGCTCGAACAGCGCGAGAGCCGCGCCGACCGCCGGAGAGGTAATGCCCGCACGATTGGCAATATTCATTTCGTCCAAAAGCACGGGCTGAACAGGCTTTGCGCCGCGTGGCGTGTTTGTGGCATCGTAAAGAACATCGGTAAGTTTTTCGAGCGTTTTCATGTCGGGATACGTCGCATTCAAAAAGAACTCCATCAACTTGCGATCTTTCGGCTCGTACAGCACCGTACAGTTCGCCAACGCGCCATCCCGTCCTGCTCTGCCTGCTTCTTGATAGTACGCCTCCATTGTGAGCGTTAGGTCGCAATGAATAACATTACGAACGTTTGCCTTATCAACGCCCATGCCAAAAGCGTTTGTGGCAACAATAGTGCTGATATCGCCACCGATAAACCGCTCCAATACAGACGTTCGTAGTTTGTCCTGCATCCCGCCATGATACTGCTCTGCGGGGATGCGCTGATTGCGGAGTGCTTGCGTAAATTCTTCCACGCGCTTGCGTGAACCGCAATACACGATATTTGCGCCGTCTGCTTTTATACCTTCCGAGCAAATATCACCGATACGTGGCGTTTTATCACCGGTGTGTTCTACAAAATAGCGTAGATTTGGACGATCAAAACCCCGTGCGAAGCGCTCCGGTTCTCGCAAAGCAAGTTGTTTTACGATGTCGTCTTGCACTTCGGGCGTAGCGGTGGCGGTCAGTGCAATCGTTGGAACTCGCTCCACACCTTGCCCATCGGCGATGAGCTGGCTTGCGGCTGCAACGTTCAGATACGCGGGGCGGAAATCGTGTCCCCATTCCGAAATACAGTGCGCCTCGTCCACGGCAATAATGGAGAGTTTTACGAGGTTCAATGCTTCAAGAAACTGTTTGCTTTCAAGGCGCTCCGGCGCGACGTAGATAAGTTTGTATTTCCCGAAACGGGCATCATGAAGGCGTTGGCGGATTTCCTCGAACGGAAGCGTGCTGTTGATAAAACACGAACGAACACCTGCACGAGCAAGGGCGCTTACTTGGTCTTGCATTAGTGCAATAAGCGGTGACACGACAAGTGCCACTCCGTCCAGCATCAAGGCAGGAAGCTGGAAACACAGGGATTTCCCGCCACCTGTGGGCATAATCACGAGCGTGTCGTGTCCTTCCACAATGGAACGAATGATTTCATCCTGTCCCGTGCGGAATGCCGTGTAGCCAAAATGCTTCTGAAGCAGTGATAATGCGTGGTGCGGGGAAAATGCCATGATGTTCTTCTGTTTGCAGACGAAACGGTCTGTACTCCGCATGATTTCTCACGTTGTGGGAATAAATATTGTATTCGGCACAGCGCTATGTTTTCTTCTCAAACTCCGCAATCCTGCTTCGCAGCTGTTCTGGCAGGGGAATTGCTTTGCCGGTGGTTTTGTCTATCCACACAGTCGCCGAAGTTCCATCGGCGGCGAGCGTGTCTGTGCCGGCGAAGAATATCGCACAATCCATCACAAATGAGCGATTTCTCAGTTCAGGCACACGAATACCAACATCCAATCGTGATGGATATGTGACTTGGGCGCGATAGTTTAGCTCAACATGTGCCAAAACCGGAACGTCATTTCGCTCGCCAAAATTTGCCACACCAATAGCTTCAAGGTATTTGATGCGCCCCGTCTCGAAATAGCGAAAATATATGATATTATTCACATGCCCAAGGGCATCCATCTCGCCCCATTGCACATCTATAGTGACGAAACAATGAAAATCGCTGCGTTTGGGAGCAGAAAAAGATACTCGATTACTCATGAAAATGGAAGACGTGATTACGAAGTATGTCCGCCTGTCTGTCAAGGGAGGCATGACACGAAAAAGGCATGAAGCCTACGGCGGCACGGGGTTACGGGTGATAGAGAGAAAAATGCTCTGTGACTATCATCAATTCGTCTTACGTATAGGAAAGTTCGTTTACGGCAATAGGGAGCGTGATTCGGAACGTCGTACTCACATGAGGAATGCTTTCGATAGTTAATGAGCCATCGTGCAATTCCACAATTTTTCGTGCCAGTACCAATCCTAATCCTGCACCTTGTTGCTCGCGGAGTTCGCGCTCGAATTGCATGAATGCACCGATTTCCTGAATTTGCTGGTGCGTCATGCCTACGCCCGCATTGCTACAAGATATAACGTAACTATTTCCTCTCGTGGATAACGTAATGTGAATTGGCGTGTCTTTCTCGGAGAATTTGCAGGCATTATCGCAGACTTCCTCAATAAGCTTAACAAAATGTGGCTCAGAAATAGCGATGGAAATACTGTCGTCATCGGGGATACCTTCCACCACAAGGTCGGATACTCGGTCGTAACGCTGTGCTTGTTGGGCGAACTGCTCAAGAATAAATTCTTTGGAGACCATCACGGAGGCACTGCGAAGTTCCTCGAAATCAACGATATTTTCAAGACTAACATACAGCAGGTAGTTCTCAATAAGCCTATTCAAGCGCTTTGCAGACACGTTCAAAAAGGTAAGCATTTCCTTGAGTTCGTCTTTCGGCATATCATCGCATTCTTCCAATAAAATGTTCGACACACCTAAAATCGTCGAAAGCGGCGTTCGGAACTCGTGTGGCAGCACACGGGCTATTTTCTCGCGGAGATTTTCGAGCCTTTGATTCGCACGGATTTCGAGTTTAGCTTTTTTCTCGAAACGCTTATTGATAGCGTTCAATAGTTCTTGGCTCATAAACGGCTTCACCAGAAAGTCGTCAGCACCAAGATTCATGCCGTTGCGGATGTCCGAGCGGTTGCTCATTGCCGTGAGGAAAATAAACGGAATTTCTGCCGTGTCGGGGCTTTGCTGTAGCGCACGTAATACCTCGTAGCCATTCATTTGTGGCATCATAATATCGGAGATAATCAAATCCGGTATGTCGTGTTTTGCTTTTTCTAAGCCGACAGCGCCATTTTCCGCTGTGATAACAGCATAGCCTTGTTTTTCCAGAAAATATTTAATCATGAATTCCCGAAGGCTTGCGTCGTCCTCGATAACAAGAATCTTTTTCATAATCGGTTGAAACGGTATGCAAATGCCAAAAAGTAACCCGAAAAGTCCCTCTATTGTCAGCATTGGAGCTGTTCTAAACACCGTATGTGGGCTGTATTGTGTTGTGTCGCGTTATTTTTTTGCCACATCCAAACCAAGTTTGCGGAGCGTGTCCACAAGCTTTGCTTCGTCATATGGCTTAATCAAATACGCATCACAGCTTTCTTGGTAGGCTGTTGTGATGTTCTGCTTGTCGCTGAGTGCCGTGACCATCACGACTTTTGCGCGGCGTGGATGATCTTTTCCAATGTCGTGCTGTTGCTCAATGTCGCGGATAGCTCGCAGCACTTTTTGACCATCCATGCCCGGAACCATGATGTCCAAGAACACTACGTCAAACGTTACATCATTCGCAAGCGCTTTGGTGAACACGTCAACACACTCGGGTCCGGTGGATGAGACATCGCACTCGCCAAACTGTGCCAGCAGACGCACCATGAGTTTACGGTGAAAAAAATCGTCTTCAAGAATGAGCATCTTCATTGATATGTCCTCTAAAGATAGCATGAACAAGCCCTTGGTTCGGGATAAACGCACGAAACTGTTCGTGTGCACCACAAATGTATGCACGAAATCGTGTATGAACCAAGAAATTTAGCGGAATTTTATTTCAAAATAAAGAACCCTGAGCGGCTTTCAAAAAAATCTGTAACTTTGCACACAAAAATATACTGTTTTCTTCTATCAAATCGCAAGGATTGTGATATATGGCAAGAGTCTTAATCACCGGAGGGGCTGGTTTTTTGGGGTCGCATTTGTGTGAAAAATTTCTTGGCGAAGGCTTCGAGGTTGTGTGCATGGATAACTTCATCACCGGCGAGCCGGATAATATAGCACACCTTATTGGCAATCCGCAGTTTCAATTTGTAAAACACGACGTGACCGAATATATTTATGTTGCTGGGGAAGTCAACTACATTCTACATTTTGCCTCTCCTGCCTCGCCCATTGATTATCTCAAAGTACCTATTCAAACGCTCAAAGTCGGCTCGCTTGGCACACACAAAGCATTAGGGCTTGCTCACGCAAAAGGCGCACGGTTCCTGATAGCAAGCACAAGCGAGGTTTATGGCGACCCACTTGTTCACCCGCAGGAAGAAAGCTATTGGGGCAACGTGAACCCGATAGGCATTCGTGGTGTCTATGACGAAGCAAAGCGCTTTGCCGAAGCAATGACAATGGCGTATCATCGCTATCATGGTGTTGAAACGCGTATTATCCGCATCTTTAATACCTACGGACCACGCATGAGAATTGAGGACGGGCGGGCGATTCCGGCGTTTTTGTCGCAAGCGCTTCGCGGCGAACCCGTTACAGTTTTTGGCGACGGCAGTCAAACCCGTTCTGTGTGCTACGTGGATGATTTGGTGGACGGTATTTATCGCCTCCTGATGTCCGACGAGACCGATCCCGTAAACATCGGCAATCCTGATGAAATCACGATGCTGGAGCTTGCGAAAGAAATCATCGAACTCACAGGCTCGAAAAGCAATATTGTGTTTAAGCCGCTTCCACAGGATGACCCCAAAATCCGCCAACCGAACATCGAACGCGCTCAACGGATTCTTGGATGGGAGCCGCGAGTGCAACGCCGCGAAGGACTTGCGAAGACATTGGAGTATTTCAAGAAAAAGATGGGTTTGTGAGTACACGTCATTCGTCATTAGTGCATTTGTCATTGGTGACGTTCTGTACAATATCGTCTCACGACCAATCAACCAATGACCAATGGCTAATTAACCAATGACCAATCAACCAGTAATCGTGTGACTTCCGAGCAACTCATCGTCACCTCGCTTTCGGCACAAAAACGGAATCCGTCACGGGTGTCGGTGTTTATCAATGGCGAATTTGCGTTTGGATGCGAGATGGACGTAGCGCTCCAATTCAAACTCGCCAAAGGTAAGATATTGAGCCGTGCCGAGCTTGACCGATTGCAGGCGCAGGAAGACCTCATGCAACTCAAGCAGGCTGCGTATCATTACGTTTCCTACAAGCCGCGCACTGCTGAGCAAGTACGCCGCGCCATGCTCAAAAAGAATTATACAGCTGAGGAAGCTGACTACGCTGTGAATTTCTTGTACGAGCTTGACTATTTGGACGACAAGGAATATGCGCGGATGTTCATTCGTGACACGCTCGCACGGAAAGCATTTAGCACAGAGCGGCTAAAAACCGAACTTCGCAAGCGCGGCATTGCAAAATTTGATATTGAGGATGTGTTGGCAGAAACTTTTGCAAACGAGTCCGCGGCGGATACAAACCTTACATCCGCTCGTGCTGTCGCCGAAAAAAAACTTCGCTCGCTCGCTCGTAAAGACCCCGAAAAGCGCAAACAAGCACTTGTGGGTTATTTACAACGACAAGGTTTTGGTTGGGATGTGATTCGTATTGTTGTTGAAGAAGTACTCGAAGAAGTGCTTCAAAACAAGGCGGAGAGCAGCAACAATGAAAACGATACGAGCAACGATGAATAAAGAATAATTTCCCATTTGAGCCAGACGGTGTTTTTTGTTAAGTTTGCAAGTTTGGTGTGTGTTCAATTCTTAACCTTCACACTTCACAATACGAGCAAGGAATTTTCTGTGGCACGGTCAACATTGTCAACATCGCGGTCGAAAACAAAGTACATTTTTATTACGGGTGGCGTGTTGTCGTCGCTCGGAAAGGGCATCACATCTGCATCATTAGGCTTGCTGCTCAAAGAGCGCGGGCATACGGTGACGATTATGAAGTTCGACCCTTATATCAATGTTGACCCAGGAACAATGAACCCGTACCAACACGGCGAGGTGTATGTGACGGAAGACGGAGCCGAAACCGACCTTGATTTGGGGCATTACGAGCGATTCATTCACGAAAATATGTCGCGCAACAACAGCGTTAGCACGGGGCAGATTTATTTTGAGGTCATCACCCGCGAACGCGAGGGAAAATATTTAGGTAAAACAGTTCAGGTTGTACCGCATATTACGGATGAAATAAAGCGGCGCATGACGGTCTATGATAAAAAATACGACGTGGTGATTATCGAATTGGGCGGAACCGTCGGTGATATTGAATCTATGCCGTTTCTGGAAGCTGCTCGGCAACTGAATTTGCAGATTGGCAGGGGAAATTCAATTTTCATTCACCTGACCTACGTTCCTTACATCAAAGCTGCCGGCGAAATCAAGACCAAACCAACACAACACTCCGTTCGGATGCTGATGGAATACGGCATTCAGCCTGATATCCTTGTGTGTCGTTGCGAGGAAGACCTTGGCAAAGAGGTTCGCTCGAAGATTGCACTTTTCTGTAACGTGGACGAGGACGCAGTGGTTGAGGCATCCGATGCGGAAACGATTTACGAAGTACCGATGCTGTATGCAAAGGTAAAGTTGGATGATATTGTCTGTCGGAAGTTAAATTTTCACAGCTCTAAGCCGGAATTGACCGCATGGTCGAAGTTCGTGCAAAAAGTAAAAAAGCCTCGACACAGCGTGACGGTCGGCTTTGTGGGCAAATACGTCCAGCACCAAGACGCGTACAAAAGCATCGCAGAGGCGTTTATTCATGCGGGTGCGCTCAATAATGCCCGTGTGAACATTCAGTGGGTGGATTCGGAAGGCATTACGACCGAAAATGTTGACGAAAAGCTGAAAGGCTTGGATGGTATTTTGGTTGGTCCGGGCTTTGGCGCGCGAGGAATTGAAGGCAAAATTACGGCTATACAGCACGTGCGAGAGAATAATATCCCATTTTTCGGCATCTGTTTGGGAATGCAATGCGCGGTGATTGAGTACGCACGAAACGTATGCGGTTTGAAATTAGCAAATTCGTCGGAATTTAAGAAAACGAAGCAAAGCGTGATTGACTTCCTGCCCGAACAACGTTCTATTACAAGCAAAGGAGGCACGATGCGGCTCGGTTCTTATCCATGTGTGCTGAAAGAAGGAACAAAGGCGCACGAGGCATACAAATCCCAAATCATCCGCGAACGCCATCGTCACCGTTACGAGGTTAATAATGAATTTCGGGAAACGTTGGAGAAGCACAGCATGATACTAAGCGGCGTTTCACCCGATGGACGGTTAGTAGAAATGATGGAATTAGCCGACCATCCCTGGTTTGTCGGTTGTCAGTTTCACCCCGAATTAAAATCTCGTGCGGTCGAAGGGCATCCATTGTTTGTCAATTTTATTGGTGCGGCGTTAGTACACGCTTCCAAAGCTACTGCTTGAATATAATTCACTCTATGGTAAACACTTGAAAAAATCATCTTTTATTATCGCAATGCTCATTGTTGGATCGCTTGCAAGTAGTTTATTGCTGCGTGTAGCAAACCAACGAGAACCATTGCAAAACTCACGGAGCTTCACAACATGGATACAGTCACAATGCCGTCAGGCTTGCAATACGCCGACATCGTGGTCGGAACGAGCGCATCGCCAGAACGCGGACAACGCGTCACCGTTCATTACACCGGTACATTAGAAAACGGAACAAAATTCGACAGCTCCGTTGACCGTGACGAGCCATTTGCGTTCACCATTGGTGTCGGACAAGTGATAGCGGGCTGGGATGAAGGCGTAGCAACGATGCAGGTTGGCGGCAAGCGTCGTTTGATTATACCGGCGAATCTTGGCTATGGAGCACGTGGTGCGGGACGGGTGATTCCGCCAAACGCAACATTGTTGTTCGATGTTGAACTTATTCGTGTAGATTAATGTAGCGCTGAACGCAAATCGAAATTTTGTTTTTCATTTTCGATGGGATCATCTATGAATACTCCGATACACGCACCAAGCGAGGAAGAGAAGGCTTTACAGGCGCAACTTTTAGAAGCAACCGACGGACTCTTGTATCCGAGCGAAACGGACGCAGTGTTTACCTTTATTTATTGGCAAAGTCTTCGAGATTTGACGAAAGAAAAACTCTTGTTAGTCACGCGCAACAAGGTTGGTACGCCCATTGAAGAAACCACACTCGACCGTTTTTTCGAAGGTGTTACTCGCGAAGAAGAGTGGATGGACGACGGCGAACACGAACACGTCAAACGGTTCCAAAACCTCAAAATCGTCATTCAAGATTTACTGAGTGAGGTGAAAGTATTCCGCTTGGGCGCGATGGATATTGATGTGTATGTCGTCGGTAAAACCCCATCGGGCGTGTGTGCTGGCGTGGCAACAAAAGTTGTTGAAACCTAATTGCAGAACCATATTGTTCATTCTTGAACAAACTGAATAATCAAGGACATGTTCTCTATGCGTCGTTATCACAGAAGTATTTCATTGCTCTTTGGGCTATTCCTGCTTGTTATCACGGTAACAGGTGTATTGTTGCACGTGCGGGAATTTCTGGACGAAGGTGGTGGCAAAGAAAAGGTACAGCAGCCATCTTCTACTCTTGCTTCCGGAATGCCTGCTGAATGGACAACAGCACTCAACAAAGGTCTGGCAGCGGTTTATGTTCAAAAGCCTGACGTGCGGATCGAGCGCATCCGCATTGACTTGAAGGACGAGAAGCCGCGTTTTGTTCTTCAAACTGGCGGTGAACATCCCGTCAATTACATCATTGCTGATGATGGACACATTCTCAAAGCCGCTCCGCAAGAGAAAAATTTACTCCTCCGCCTTCATACGGGTGAAGTCCTCGGGGATGCAGGCGAAGTGTTGGCTTTCGTGATGGGCTTGGGTCTGTTAGGATTGTTAGTGACCGGTGGCGTTATGCTCTGGCAGATGTTCCGTGCGGCACCGAATGGCAAAACGGGGCTTCGGCGCATTTTCGGCGTGAAACCCTGAGCAGAACACGGAAAACGCACAGAAAAACGTTGGTGTTTTGCAAAAAAAAACATTCAGATTGTATAACTGTTTTGTGTGCCGACACACAAGACGAAACGGACTGTAGCGCAGCCCGGTAGCGCACTACTTTGGGGTAGTAGAGGCCGTGGGTTCAAATCCCGCCAGTCCGACCATAAAACCAGCATTTAAGCGGCTTCCACGTGAAGCCGTTTTTGTTTTCTACCAGATTTTCTCCCTAATTTGTTGTTTGGAATGCTTTTCCGTATCTTGCGCCGCGCCTGAATAAATCTCTCTATCTTCGACACTCCTTTCCTCTTTAGCTTTTATGGATCCTGCAAATACTCTCAATTCTCTTCTCCAAAAAGGTCTTGAGCGCGGCATTATGGCTCTTGATAACGACAAAAAGAACATCACCTACACCCACCGTAACAAAAAATATCGTTTCTCCGACCCTGAAGAGCAGGTACGAGCGGAAACTTACTGTTCACTGGTGTTGAATTACGGCTATAAACCTGAACGGATTGATTTTGAGGTCAAAGTACCGCGCCGCACCCCAAGCGATTTAGCAGATATTGTTGTGTACAATGATGATGCTCTCAAAGCCCCGTATATCGTTGTGGAGTGTAAAAAAGAAGAAGTCTCCGAAGCAGAGTTTGTACAAGCGATTGAGCAAGGGTTTGGTAATATCAACTCATTGGACGGACACTATCTTATCATTACTTCCGGCATAAAAACGCTGTACTTTAACCGCAAGGATTTTCCGCCAATGGAACGGCAAGAAAACCTCATTGCGGACATTCCAAAGTTTGGACAAACAAAAACAGCACGATTCAAGTATGTTAAAGGCGGACAAGGCGGCTTTGAACTGGAAACCGTCTCCGAGCAAGAACTGACGCGCCGCTTCAAACAAGCACACGACGCGCTATGGGCGGGCGGCAAGCGCAATCCTTCGGCGGCGTTTGATGAACTCGACAAACTCATTTTCTGCAAAATGTGGGATGAGAATAACGATAAACGTGAAGATGGTGAGCCGTATGACTTTCAAATCTTTGCCGGAGAAGTGCCGGAAACGCTCTTGAAGCGTGTTCGCACCATTTACCAACACGGCAAAGAGAAAGATGCTGAAGTATTCAAAGATGATATTCGCCTCAACGCTCAAGAACTGCGTACCGTCGTGGGTTATCTCGCACCGATTCACCTTACCAGCACCGACCTCGACAGCAAAGGCAGAGCCTTTGAGACGTTTATGGGTTCATTCTTTCGCGGGGAGTTCGGTCAATACTTCACGCCGCGCAATATCGTAAAGTTCATCGTGGATGTGCTGCCTATCAAGAACGATGCCTTTGTGCTTGATACGTCGTGCGGTTCGGGTGGATTCTTACTCTATGCACTCGACAAAGTTCGCGCACAAGCAAGTACGCGCTTCCCAAATCGCGTTGCCAATCAAAAAGATGCTGTGAAGCACTACAAATACTGGCACGACTTCGCCGAAAAAAATCTCTATGGCATTGAAATCTCTGAAGATATTGCCCGTGCTGCCAAGATGAACATGATTATCCACGACGACGGACACACTAACGTCGTTACTGCCGACGGGCTTGAGCCGATAAGCCGCATCCGCGAACTCACCAAACATCAAGGTTTTGCCGAAAACCGCTTTGATTTTATCCTCACCAATCCGCCCTTTGGCTCTTCGGTCAAATTCAACGAACACCGCTATCTGGAGCAATACGATTTGGGTGTGAAGGATATGGATTGGATTGATGCGAAGTTGAAAGGTGTGAAGCCGCCTGAACCCCGTAACAGCCAAGACACTGAGATACTTTTCATTGAACAATGTCATCGGTTTTTGAAGCCAAACGGGATTCTGGCAATGGTGATTCCTGACGGGATTTTGACCAATTCCAGTTCGCAGTACGTCCGCGATTGGATTGAAGAGCGTTACCGTATTCTTGCTGTTGTGTCTATGCCGCAAACAGCGTTTTCCGCCAATGATGCAGGTGTAAAATCATCCGTCATTTTCTTGCGAAAACACAAGGCAGAAACAACCGCCGCCATTCGAGAAGAAAAAGCCCGCCAGCGTGAAACCTTGTTTGACGCGCCGGAGTTCGGTGTAGAAATTCGGCGTTTACTTGATGAGAAAGCTGTTACATTGAGACGTGGCAATGAAACCATTCAAAAACTTCAAGAAGATTTGGTACGACATATCGAAGCGCTTAGAGAACAAGGAACTCTCAATAGAAATGAACAACGTACACTTGAAAGGGAAGTTAGAGACAACATTTCTGCATACCAACGAACTGACGATTACAAACGTTGGCGTGAGGAAACATCCGCCGGCTACAACGAGCGCATTGATGCGGTGCGTGAGGCACTGAGCGAAGAGTTTATCCGTGCCACATCGGAAAAACTTCAGGATTACCCAATCTTCATGGCGCTTGCCGAACAGATAGGCTACGATGCCACAGGGCGCACTATTCCTCAAAACGACCTCGACACGATAACACCCGAACTTGCCCGCTTTATTGAAAGCGTCGCCCGCGAGGAAGATAATTTTTTCGCCTAAGCCTCGACGTGGACGCAAATAAAGTGTTTATGCTGCGTCGAGGCGAAATCGAAGGGAGATTAGACCCGTACTTTTATGAACCGGAATTTCGACAAATAGAAAAAAATCTACGAAATGGAAAATATGAGGTAGTCAAACTACGAGATATAACGCACTTCCAAGCTGGCTTCGCTTTTAAATCGCAAGACTATGTTGATTTGTCAAGCACCTTTCTTCTCTCAATCAAGCATATTACTGAAGATGGTACTATTACTTTTGGTGACCCCACTTTTTTACCAGACGAATTTCACACAGAATTTGCCGATTTTCAGGTTCATCATAACGATATAGTAATTGCTATGACGGGCGCAACTATTGGTAAAGTGGGCTTGTTTGATGACTCTGTGTATGCCTTGCTGAATCAAAGGAATGGAATTATTAGAAGCAATAGCGCTCGCTGTAATGGAATGTACTTGTTCTATTTCCTCTCAACGGAGATTTTTAGGACATTCGTGCGACGAAATTCAAATGGGAGCGCACAACCAAATATCAGCGAAACTGATATTACTAAAATCGCTATTCTCTTGCCGCCGCTTGACGTTCAGTCTCGCGTTGTCCAAATCATGCAGGAAGCCCACGCCACCAAACGCGCCAAAGAAGCCGAAGCCCGCGCCCTGCTTGAGAGCATAGACGGTTACGTGCTTTCGGAATTAGGCATCACACTTCCCAAAGAGCAGCGCGAAATGATGTTCCGTGTGCCGTTTTCGCGAGTGCGGGGTGGAAGGTTTGATGCCCCATACAACCGGAATTATTTTATGGAGATTGACAACGCCCTGCAATCGGGTCGCTTCAAAGTCGTACATTTGCACTCAATTATTGAAGGTGGCTTGAAAAAAGGATATTTGCCAAAGAATGAAGAAAAAGGCGGCGATTACCCCGTTATTCAAATAACCTCCATTCAGTCGGACGGCACAATCGAGACAGGCGACGTACTGACTGCGCAAAATGTATTTTCTCCGTCTCAGCAATTGCGGTGGCATGATATTCTGGTTGTTGTGACAGGCGCAACAATCGGAAAAATTGGATATTGGGATTATGCGGACACGTATTGGCTTGGAGGCGATATTGTCAAGTTTCAAACAAGCGAGGAGGCGTATCCTTATTATCTTTATTCGTATTTGCGTACATTCGCGGCACAGATTCACCTTAAACGGCATATCACGGGCGCGACAAACGGGCATCTTTCACCGAAAGACATTGAAAATTTACTCATCCCTCTTCCCCCGCTCTCCGTCCAAGAGCGCATCGCACGGGAAGCGCAGGCGCGGCGCGAGCGGGCGCGGGCATTGGAGCGCGAGGCGGCGGAGTTGCTTCAGACAGCGAAGGCGGAAGTGGAGCGGATGATAGTGGGAGAGAGCGCATGAAATACACTATTGAAATCAAACCCCAATCGAAAAAACAATGGAACTCCATCCCCAAATCTTACAGAAAAACGGTAAGAATGAATTTGTTGTTTTGCCGTATGAAGAATTTGAAGCACTTCGTGAATTAGCGGAAGACTATGAAGATTTGTACGATTTGTGTGAAGCAAAGGCTCAAGAACAGAATGCTCCAACGCTATTGCTTGCAGAAGCACGTGAACAGCTCGGATTAGCGCTACATAAATAGGAAAGCCATGAGTGATTATCACATTTAGGACTTTCGCAAATATGTATTGAGCGTCATTCCAGCCCCAACCTTCGTTGGCATGACAATGGCGATTTGCGAAAGTCCTAATCGTATTGAGATTCTCTGCGCTCTGTTGACGGTTTCCGTCAGCCTCTGCGGTGAAAATTGTTCAGTGCTATAATACTACTCTATTGTATTGTCAAAATCCATTAACCGTAAAACCGCCATCCACCGCTAAACACTGTCCCGTCACATAGGATGCCGCAGGCATACACAAAAATGCCACTACAGAGGCAACCTCCTCCGGCTCTGCAATGCGCCCAAGCGGTGTACGCGATAGAACTTCTTTCATGTACTCAGGATTGCTCAATACCTGCTCTGCAAGCGGTGTACGGGTGTACCACGGCGCAACGGCATTCACACGGATGTCGTCCGAAGCCCATTCCACCGCCAAATTTCGTGTGAGTTGCACGAGCGCCGCCTTCGTCATGCCGTAGGGCGCACCGGTTCTCAGATGAGTGAGTCCTGCAACGGATAGTACGTTTACGACAGCAGCGGCTTTCGATTCCCGCAACAGTGGATACGCTTTTGCGCTCAGGTCGAATGCTGAATCCATATTCGTCGCAAACACCTTCCGATATTCATCCAAAGTGTAGTCAACGGCTTTTTTGCGAATGTTTGTGCCAACGTTGTTCACAAGGATGTCCAAACCGCCCCATTGCTCACGAATGTTGGTTATCAAGTCCTCACGCTCTTTGGCATTTGTCACGTCTGCCGTCTGCCCAAAGGCTGGTAAATCCTGCGTTTTCCAGCGTTCGAGGTGTTGTTGCACGTCGTCGGCATTGCGAGCGCAAATCCACACGTTTGCTCCGAGCGCCAAAAATTCTTCCGCAACGGCAAGCCCAATTCCTTTTGTGCTGCCTGTTACGAGTGCTCGTTTTCCGGCGAGGTTCCATCGGTTGTTTACGGTATTCATAGTGTTCAATAGTGTTGATAAAATATATTCCTTGATGTTGACAGTCCAGACGACTGACAGGTAGATTCCGTGCAATGAAACTTTTTCGTTTTTTTTTCGTTTATAGTCAGATTATACGTAAGACAAATCAACATACACTTCATTATTCAGCAAAGGTTCAATTGCATTATGATTATGCGCCGTTTTTTTTACGCCTGTCTCGTTGCCCTCCTCGCAGTGTCTTTGCATTCCGCTCTTCTTGCACAGCCGAGCGGTACGCAGCCACAGGGTACTCCACCTGCTGGATTTAACCCCGCATTATTACCGAAAATTGGTAAAATCAGCGGTTCCGTCGTCAACAAACTTACAAAACAACCCGTTGAATTCGCTACAGTCGCCGTGTTTCGTGGAGGTGACCCCAAACCAGTTTCAGGTGCAATTGCCAACAAACAAGGTTATTTTTCAATTGACAAACTCACGCCCGGACGCTATCGCCTTAAAATCTCGTTTATCAGCTTCACCGCAAAGTTTATTGACTCCGTTGTTATCACGCCGAAAACGCCGGAACGCTTTTTTGAAACAATTCTTCTTGAGCCGAACATAACGGCACTCAAAGACGTGGAAGTGACAGCCGAAAAAGAAGCTGTTCAGTATGCCGTTGACCGCAAAATCTATAACGTCGAAAAAGACTTGACCACCACAGGCGGCTCTGCGGTGGACGTGCTGCAAAATATTCCATCAATAACGGTGGATGTTGACCGCAATATTTCGCTGCGCGGCAGCAACAATGTGACGATTTTGGTGGACGGGCGACCGTCAACGCTTATGTTGGAACAGATTCCGGCGGACAATATTGAGCGCATTGAGGTTATCACGAACCCGTCGGCGAAGTTCGACCCCGATGGTACGGCGGGTATTGTGAACATCATTCTCAAAAAAAATCAGCAGGCTGGCTACAACGGCAATGTTTCCCTGAGCGCTGGCATACGCGATAAATACAACGCCTCGACGAACCTCAATTTCCGCAATGAAAGCCTGAATGCGTTCGTGAATTACAATTACAATGCCAACTCATTCTTCTTTCGCGGTGATAATTTCCAGAAAAATACGATCAGCAATCCATTTTATATTACCCAATATACAGATGGCACGAACAAACGCGACGGTCATGGTGTACGCGCTGGGCTTGATTTTTTTCTTGATGATTTTAACACGCTAACGACTTCGTTTGGTTACAATACACGTCAGCAACCAAGTTTTAACCTCGTTACGTATGATTTTCTGAATGCCGCACAAACATTGGATAGCACCCAAAAACGGACAAACCAAAACGACGAAAATGGTCATAACTGGGAAGCGAATCTGGTGTACAAAAAAACATTTGCCAACCCGCAACAACTCTTCACTGCCGATGCACGGTTTTCGAGCGGTACGGCAGTGTCAACGCTAACGGCGGCACAGGCAAGCAGTATTTCACAAACGAGATTCCAAGACACACGCAGCAACGAAAAAAATTATGTGATAAATATTCAAGCAGATTACGAACATCCGTTCGACAACGGTATGAAGCTCGAAACGGGCATAAAAACTATTGTGCGCCGCCTCGACAACGATTTTCTTTCGGAAAGCGCAACGGGTGTGCCGCCGGAATTCAAACCGGATGCGAATTTGACGAATCATTTTATCTACGACGAACAGGTGTATAGTGGGTATGGGGTGTTGACAGGTGCGTTCGACAATTTGAGCTACAGCGTAGGCTTACGGGCGGAACAAACTCTGAGTACAGGCGACCAGCAGACGACGAATCAGAAATTTGACAACAACTATTTTAACCTTTTTCCCTCGTTAGCGCTTAAATACAAGCTGCCGGACGAACACGAAATAGGCTTGAGCTACAGTCGTCGTATTCGTCGCCCGTCATCGAACGACTTAAATCCGTTTCCGCAATACACCGACCCGTACAACCTTCGTACGGGTAATCCGCAGTTGAAGCCTGAGTACATCTCGTCGGTAGAGGTTTCGTACCTCAAGTTTTTCGGCTCGTTTTCGTTGAATCCAAGCGTCTTTTATCGGTTTACCGATGGTGCTATTTCCCCGATTCGCACGGTTAATGCTCAAGGCGTGACAGAAACACGCCCCGAAAACCTGAACACCTCGAATTCCGTGGGCGCAGAAATCATTACGCAGTGGGAAATTGCGAAGTGGTGGAAATTGAATGCGGCGGGAAGTTATTTTTTCGCACAAGTGAATGCGAACAATATCGAAACGGGTTTGTCGAATAAAAGTTCCGGCGGCAATGCGCGGCTGACAACAAATATTCGCACGTGGGAAGATTTTGATGTGCAAATAAGCTACAATTATTTTTTGCCGACAGTGCTTGCACAAGGTACATTCAAGCCGTTCCAAGCGTGGGATGCTGCGGTGAAGAAGGATTTTCTTGAGAACAGACTTACGGTAACGCTGCGTATGAGCGATGTGTTCGACACGCGCCAATTTGGTATCACGACCAACGGTGCTGGGTTCTCGCAAGATTTTACGCGCAAACGGGAATCGCAAATTCTCTTTCTTGGCATTTCGTACCGCTTTAGCGGTGGCATTGAATCCCAAGAAAAACGCCAGCAACGCAAGCGCGAGCGCGAAGAGCGTGACCAATCGCCGGATGAGAATTTCCAATAACATGCGGCGATTCAATAAAATAAAGCCCGTAGATTCACCATCTGCGGGCTTTTTTCTTTGTGTGTAGCTCCGTAAAAACGATATATTTGCAGCAATCCTCTCATCATACAATATTTTAATGTTCATTATTTTCATTTCAAAATGAAACAATCTATCCGTATCGCATCGGGACAAGGTTTCTGGGGTGATTTACTCTCCGCCCCGCTTGCTCAGGTCACAAAAGGTCCTATTGATTATTTAATGATGGACTACCTCGCAGAGGTGACGATGTCTATCATGCAAAAGCAAAAACTCAAAAACCCTGCGCTCGGTTATGCAAAAGATTTAGTTGAGACGTGCGAGCAGATTTTGCCGCATTTAGTAAAAAATAAAATAAAGCTCATCACCAATGGCGGCGGCGTGAATCCTCTTGCTGCGCGGGATGCTATTTTTGCTGTTGCGCGAAAGTTAGGCATAAAGGGTTTGAAAATCGGTGTTGTTCTCGGCGATAACATCCTTGATAGTGTTGATGCACTTGTGGAGCAAGGTCACGTGATGAAGCATATGGAAACAGGCGAGGCGATTGCAACGGTGAAGGACAAACTTTTGAGTGCAAACGTGTATCTTGGTGCTTTTCCGATAGTCGAAGCGCTGAAACAAGGTGCAGACATTGTTCTGACGGGACGCACCACCGACACGGGATTAACACTCGCTCCGATGATTCATGAGTTTGGCTGGGCGGCGGATGATTGGAACAAACTCTCGGCGGGTACGGTTGCTGGACATATCAATGAGTGCGGGGCACAGGCATCGGGCGGAAATTTTTTGGGTGATTGGCGTTCGCTGCCGGATATGGCAAACGTGGGGTTCCCGATTATTGAGGCATTTCCCGATGGGTCATTCATCGTCACAAAACATGAAAACACGGGCGGGCGCGTGAGCCGTGAAACTGTGAGTGAACAACTTTTGTATGAAATTGGCAATCCCGCAGAGTATATCACGCCCGATTGTGTGGCGGATTTTACAAGCATTAAAATAGAAGACGTGGGCGAAAATCGTGTTCGCGTCTATGACATTACGGGCAAGCCCGCAACGCCATTTTTGAAGGTGTCGGCAAGCTACGCCGACGGCTTCATCGCGTTTGGAACGCTGACGTATTCTGCGCCGGATGCACTCGACAAAGCGCAGTTTGCCGACCGTATTCTCCGCGAACGCCTGCAAAACCTCGGTTTGCAGTTCGAGGAGGTTCGCACGGAGTTTGTGGGTATGAATGCGTGTCATGGGGGTATTGCCGCGCCTATCGTCCCGAACGAAGTGATGATGCGAGTGGGAGTGCGGTCGAGGGATTACAAATCCGTCGAACGGTTTGGCAAAGAACTCGCACCGCTCATCCTTACCGGACCGCCAAGCGCGACAGGTTTTGCTGGTGGTCGTCCGAAGCCGAGCGAGGTAGTGGCGTATTTTCCGGCGTTGATTAGCAAAACGGTGATTACGCCGGAAATCATCGTCGAGGAAGTGTGAGAAAAACGCGAAGCGCTGGGGAAGGTTTAGGTTTTAAATCCCGCATTTTTAATGGGTGAGCAGCACGCCAAAGCTCACTGTCGATTTTATAGCATGGAAACTAATGCGAGGGAGCATCGGTTTTCTATCATTTGTCGTCAAAGACGCTCCAAAGAATTATTTCAAAGGGTTTTTTATGTTTAATCGTTTATATGCCTACGCGGATTCTTTCATACCCGCACCATTGCTTGCAGATACGGAGTTGCGTCGCAAAGCGAGACTCAGCGCCCGCATGACCGTGACCACGTGTATCGTGGCGGTTATCTACGCAGCAATTACGTATTTTTCCTCGAAGCATCCGGTTGGGGCAGTGGCATTGCTTGTGGCAACGCTTCAAATCTGGGGTTCGCTTTATATTTTGCGCGGTACGGGGTCGGTGATTGCTGCTGGGCAGAATTTTCTGATTGCCTGTGTGTGGATGATGAGCGTAATGTGCGTTACGTCGGGCGGGCTTACATCGCCTGCCATTCCTTGGCTCACGATGATTCCTCTTGTGGCGGTGTTGGTTTGCAATAAGAGGATTGCATGGTTTTGGCTTGGAGTTATTACGCTTGAATTGGTTATAGCTGCGGTGATGTGGGGCAAAGGTTTTGAGTTTCCGTTTATGGGCGACCCGTCGAAACTGATTGCGCGGTACATGATGTCTGCTATTGGCGGTGGAGTGTTGGCGATTATTTTCGCTGGGTTGTTTGAAAGCCTGAAAGATGCCGCGCTGAATGATGCCCATAAAGCCCGCGAGGAGGCTGAACGGTACGCAGCCGAGCTACAAAACACAGCACAAGAACTTGAGCGTGAAAAACAGGCAGTTGAGCAAGCTGTCCGCGAAATCGCCCTCCAAAAGGAGTATCTGACCCAAAGCGTTGAAGATATGCTAAAAACGATTCAACGGTTCGCCAGTGGTGACTTGACAGTAATCATGAGCGCTGGACGTGTTGACGGTGCCGGACGGGATGATATTGGGCGCTTGTGTTTTAGCTTTAACGATGCTGTTGGAAACTTGCGAACCATGCTGCAAAAGGTTTCTGAATCCGTTCATGCAACAGCAAGTGCGAGTATCCAGATTTCGTCCAGCACGGAAAGTATGGCAGAGGGGATGACGCGCCAAACATTGCAAACAACAGAAATTGCAAGCGCGATGGAGCAGATGACGCAGACGATTGCCAACAGCGTGGAACGTTCATCCCGTGCGGCGTTCGAGGCGGCAGAGGCGAACGAGGATGCGAAAGAAGGCGGCGAGGTTGTTCTTAAGACGATTCAAGGTATGAACACTGTAGCGCACGTAGTAATGCAGGCTGCGGGCGTGATTGAATCGCTTGGGCAAACAAGTGGGAAGATTGGCGAAGTCGTGCAGGTGATTGAGGAAATTGCTGACCAAACAAACTTGCTCGCTTTGAATGCAGCCATTGAAGCGGCTCGTGCGGGCGAGTCAGGGCGCGGATTTGCGGTGGTTGCCGATGAAGTTCGCAAGCTTGCCGAGCGCACACAGAAAGCCACGAAGGAAATCGCCTCGACCATCAAGAAAATTCAGCAAGATACTGATAAAGCAGTGAATGTGATGTACGAAGGCAGGCAAACCGTTGAGGCAGGCAAGACGCTCGCAGCAAAGACGGCAGAGGCTCTACAGCGTATTATTGAGCGCACAAGTCACGTATCGGACGTGATTTCGCAGCTTGCTAACGAAAGTGAACAGCAATCTACCGCAAGCCAAGTGATTGTGCGTGATGTGGAACTTATTAGCGGTGTGACTCGTGAATCTGCTGTTGGAACCCGTGAGATTGCATCCACCGCAGAGAGCCTGAGCCGTTTGACGGAGCAGCTTCAGCAATCTATTGAACGATTCCATTTGGATGCTGAACACACAGCTTCTCGTGTCCTCCATAACCAGTTGAGCCATCAAACAAGCGTACCACAACTTCCGCGCCGCACGACGTTTCGATAACGATACGAATGGCGCGGAGAATGTACGGTGACTGGTTTACGAAAAAAATATCGAATGAAATCCTTCCTCAAAAAGCTCCAATCGTTCACGAACACGACACGGAGTGAGTTCCTCTTCGTGGTGGTTTTGCTCACGGGATTGTGTGTTGGCGCGGCTGTTCGGCTTTTTCAACTGCCCACCGCTCAAACACAATATAATCAAACCCTCCGCACAGAGTTAGAGCATCTCGTGGACAGTCTTGCACAGGCAGAAGAAACAACATTTTCCGGTACAACGCCCGACGGAATGCCTGTTCCAGAGCTTGCGGCAATGGATACGGTTGTGAAAAAAGAATCATTGTTTCCGCAAGCCGCAAAGAGCAAAAAAATTACGTCGGGAACAGTGAACATCAACACCGCCTCGAAGCAAGAATTGATGGCGCTTCCGGGCGTAGGCGAGGTAACAGCAGAGAATATTATCGCTTTCCGCGCCGAGCAGAAATTCCGTCGAACCGAAGACCTCATGCAGGTTCGGGGCATCGGCGTGAAGAAGTTTCAGGCTATGCGCGGGTTTCTGAATGTGAAATAATCAGGATTTTCGTACCCAACGGATTTTACCCCAGAGGCTGACGGAAACCGTCAAGAGAGCGCAGAGAATCAAGAGCAGGTGAAAAGAAAAGTTTAAATTTCATTTCCAAACTCCGCGTACTCAGCACCTCTGCGGTCATTTCATCGGAAATCGTTGGGTATTAAATAATCAGGACAAAAAATATTCACACCAGTTCAACTTTTTATTCCTATTGTATGAAGCATTGTATTCTTCTCATCACCGCATTGCTGGGCTTTTTCATGCCAGCATTGTCGCAAAACTCCCCTTTTGAAACGCTGGGAAAGCTGACCGAGTGGAAAGCAGAGCCAAGCGGATTATCGCTCAAAACGCCGACGGGTAGCCTCCGTGCGGTTGTATATTCACCCACGATTGTTCGCGTTCGTATTGCGAAAGAGGGGCGATGGGATGATCATTCGTTCGCCGTTATTGCCAACCCGCAAAATGGCGTGAAATTTACCACAAAAGAAAACACTGAAAGTCTCACGCTTTCGACCGATGCGCTGGATATGATTATTACCAAAAATCCAGTGCGCGTCCGCTTCCTGACCAAACAAGGCAAGGTGATTAACGAGGACGAGCCTGCATTCGGAACCGCATGGCAAGGGCGTGAAGTGACGACGTATAAAAAACTCATCCCTGACGAGAAGTTTATTGGTTTAGGTGAAAAAATAGGCGGTTTGAACCGTCGCGGCAATGCGTACACAAATTGGAATACCGACGACCCAAGTTATTTTCGCGGCTCCGACCCAATGTACGGTTCGCATCCATTCTATATCGGGTTGCACTCTGGAAGCCTGATGTACGGCATTTTTCTTGATAATAGCTACAAAACACATTTCTCTTTTGGAGCGTCAACCGAGCGATATTCCTCGTTTGCGGCTGAAGACGGCGAGATGAATTATTATTTTATCTTCCGACCGACGGTTGGGCAGATAATCGAGGATTACACATATCTTACTGGGCGCATGGAGTTGCCTCCGATATGGGCGCTCGGTTATCACCAATGCCGCTACAGTTATTTTCCCGATAAAGAAGTGATGAACCTTGCCCGCACGATTCGGGACAAGCAGATTCCCGCGGATGTGATTTGGTTTGATATCCACTATATGGATGCGTATAAGGTGTTCACGTGGCATCCGGAGCGCTTTCCAAAGCCAAAACAAATGCTGGCAGAGCTTGAAGGAATGGGTTTCAAAAACGTGGTGATTACTGACCCAGGCATCAAAGTCGAAAAAGGGTATGCAGCGTATGAAGATGGTGTGAAAAACGATATTTTCCTGAAATATCCCGACGGCGTGTTGTACCGAGGCGATGTGTGGCCCGGTTCGTGTCATTTCCCCGATTTCACCAAAGCTGCAAGCCGCGCGTGGTGGGGCGATAAATGCAAAAGCCTGATTGACGACGGTATTGATGGTTTTTGGACAGACATGAATGAACCCGCCGCGTGGGGGCAGAGTATTCCTCATATGCTAGAATTTGACTTTGATTCTTCCCCGTTTGAAAGCAATGCTGCGAACAACAAAGCCACCTACAAAAAAGGACACAATGTATTTGGGATGCAAATGGCACGTGCGACGTTCGAGGGCAGCAAAAAGCACAGCGGAAAACGTCCGTTCGTTCTTACCCGCGCCTCGTACGCTGGCATTCAACGCTATGCGGCAATTTGGACGGGCGATAACACTGCGACGGATGACCATATGATGCTCGGTGTGCGGCTGCTAACATCTATGGGATTATCCGGCATTCCGTTCACGGGTGTGGATGTGGGCGGGTTTAATGGTGGTGCGACGCGTGAGCTTTTTGCGCGGTGGATGACGATTGGTGCGTTGTCGCCGTTTTTTCGTGTTCATGCTGCCATCAACACCAAAGAGCAAGACCCATGGTCGTTTGGGGAGGACGTGGAAGAAATCTGCAAAAATTATATTGAGCTTCGCTACCGTCTGATGCCGTATCTTTATTCAGCGTTCTACGAAGCCTCACAAACAGGAATGCCCGTCGCGCGGAGCCTTGCGTTCTCTCATCCCTTCGACGAGAACATCTACAACGACCATTATCATACGCAGTATATGTTCGGTGGAAGCCTGCTTGTGGCTCCGGTGGATAGCCGTCAAAAATTCGGGAAAGTATATCTGCCCGAAGGAGAGTGGTACGATGCCCACAGCGACAAGGCTCTGAGTGGCAAACAAGAAGTTGTTGTCGAAGCACCGCTTGAGCGTCTTCCGATGTTTGTGAAGGGCGGAAGCATGATCCCTATGCAATCCGTTGTGCAATTCGCTGCACAGAAGACCGATGGAATCTTGTATCTCCACGTTTACAACGATAAATCGGGCAAAAAATCCATCTTTACGTATTATGAAGATGATGGTGAAACATACAAATATCAAACAAAAGATTTTGCTAAACGTGAAATGAGTTTTGAAAGTGCTCAGAAAAAAATCATTCTGGCAAGTGTCGAGGGGAATCGCACATCAAAATTCACGAGTATTACATTCATCTTTCACGGATTTGAAGCACTACCGCCAGAAATCAGCGTGGGTGGTAAAAAAATGGCTTTGAGCCAAGATAGTAACAAAGAAGCAACAACTCTTTTCAAACCTCTTGCCGGATACGACCCGCTTGGTTCGCAAGCACAAACAACACGCGGCGCTAACAAAAAGTTCATTACCATTCCAAATACAACGGAAATGATAAAAATTGAATGGTAAGTGTTTTTTAGAAAATGCTTGCTGAAACCTACAGTAGAGTTTTTCCGATTATTTATAGGGATCGTCATGTCAGCCCCAGCCGGAGTCCGCACTACATCTGGATTCCAGCCAGTTTACCCCAGCGAAGGCTGGGGCTGGAATGACAGACAACAGTAAAATGACCTACAACAGTAATCGGAATAAGCTGTATATGTTTCAAGAGGTTTTTCGTAAACGCCACATTGTATGTATGTGGCGTTTTGTGTTTATGGAACGCTGTAGGTTTTATAGATTCTAGGCAATCGAAAAAAGACTTGACAAATCTGTATCCATTATTTAACTTGTTCGTGTCGAAATTATGAACAGGTGTTCATTTTTGCGACTGTGTGGATATTATCTGCTTCGTGGTACGAATCGTCGCCTCAAATAGCGTTGATACCTGATGCACTTTTTTTTACGTCTGTAATACAAGATACAAATGGCTGTTGATACGTCTGCGACAACACGCTTCGGCGCTTTACCCAATGGCGCGATGCTTTCAGATAATGCTGCACAACCCAACCAATCCAAGTACACGGGCGCACTTGCCGCGATGATGGCATTACACTTCATGATTGGTTTCCTGACGTGCCTGAATGATATTCTTGTGCCGCATTTGAAATCCGTTTTCGATTTGAATTACACGCAAGCGGCGCTGATTCAATTCACGTTTTTTACGGCATATTTTGCGATGTCTATTCCTGCGGGCAAGGTGATTGCTGGGCTTGGATACAAGCGAGCGATTGTTGTTGGCTTGGGAACGTCTGCCGTGGGTGCATTGCTTTTTTATCCCGCATCATTGATTCTTGCCTACCCCGTTTTTCTTGCTGCACTTTTTACGCTGGCTTCGGGGTTTACCGTGCTGCAAGTGGCTGTCAATCCTTACGCGGCGGTGCTTGGCAAGCCCGAAACCGCTTCAAGCCGCCTTACGCTCACGCAAGCCTTTAACTCTCTTGGAACCTTTATTGCTCCTCGTGTTGGCGGATTATTTATTCTTTCCGCGACTGTACTCACCGCATCACAACTTGTTTCCATGACGGAGGCTGAACGTCTCGCACATCGGTTGGCAGAAGCCGCGTCCGTTCAAACGCCGTACATTGTATTTGCAGGCGTGTTGTGCGTTTTGGCGGCGGTGATAGCGCTGTTGCGATTGCCAGTGATTGCATCGGTGGAAGAAAAAGGTGCCGGAAGTCTGCGTGAGGCTTGGTCGGTGCGGCGTGTACGGCTTGGGGCATTAGGAATTTTTGCTTACGTTGGTGCAGAAGTGGCAATAGGCAGTTTTTTGATTAGTTTTATTACGCAACCTTCGATTGCGGGCATTAGCGAACAATCTGCCGCCGTATTTGTTTCCTATTATTGGGGTGGCGCAATGGTCGGGCGTTTTATTGGTTCCGTGTTATTGCGCCGCACACCGCCGGGCGTATTGCTTGCGGCGTATGCTGCATTGGCAGCAATGCTTGTTGCGACGGCTATTCTCTCCTCTGGTTCATTAGCAATGTGGGCGTTGATAGCTGTTGGCTTTTGCAATTCGATTATGTTTCCAAATATCTTCACGCTTGGTATAGATGGTGTTGGCAAGCTCACGGGGTATGCGTCGAGCATTATTACGATGGCGATTGTGGGCGGGGCAGTCGTGCCGCTTGTTCAAGGGGCGCTTGCCGATGCGTTCGGTCTCCAACGGGCGTTTGTGCTACCCATTTTTTGCTACGTGTATATTGTGTATTTCGCTTTAAAAGGCTGGAAACACGAGTAGTGGAGTATATTTCAGAATGTACCAACAATATTAATCATAACAGTACGCTAACTATGTTCGCGTTCACTCCCAAAATTGCAACGCTTACTCCGATTCATAAAACACTCGCCCCTCGCCCCTTGAATTTACCTTGTCCATGTCATATTTTGTTCGTGGTAAGCAGGTAACCCGTCCTTAAGTGTACGGTAATTTTGAGAATATACGCTGAAAAATCATTGGCTTACGAAAATTCAAACTGTTAGATATTTCAGTTCACTTGATCAAGTAATTCTTTTATTCATTCAACAAAATTTGTACTGCTATGCGAAGAAGCTCTACATTGTTGCGAACAGCACTTTCGGCGCTGGCTATATCGTTCATAGCCTTTGGCCTGACTGCTGCATATGCCCTTGCCGCAGGGCGCATCACCGGTAAGGTGACCGACGGCGATTCTGGCGCACCGCTTGGCGGTGTGAGTATTAAGCTCAAGATTGAGGGTGGTAAAATCCTTGGCGCGTTTGCTGCCAGAGATGGTAGCTACGAGATTCGGAACGTTCCCGCGGGAACATATGATATCTCGGCGAACTATATCGGGTTTAAGTCGCAAACAAAAAAAGTGACCGTTTCCGATGGCGCTGATGCGGTGGTTGATTACAAGTTGCAACTTGATTTGCTGCTTTTGGAAGAAGCGGTTGTTATTGGGTATGGAACGAAGCAACGGAAGGATATAACGGGTTCCATTTCTTCTATTAACGCATCGGAAATCAAGGATCAACCGCTGCCGAGTTTTGATCAGATGTTGCAAAGCCGTGCCACAGGTGTGCAGGTCATTACCTCCAATGGGTTGCCGGGCTCGACCGTAGCAGTTCGTGTACGCGGCACAGGTTCCATTAGCGCAAGCAGCGAACCTCTGTACATCGTTGACGGCGTGCCGATTACATCGGGCAATTTCGGCGCAAATTTCAGAACAGCGACTACATCAAACGCATTGTCGGACATTAATCCAAACGACATCGAAAGCATGGAAGTCCTCAAAGATGCTGCTGCTGCTGCTATTTACGGTGCCCGTGCTGCAAATGGCGTAGTATTAGTCACGACCAAACGTGGTCAGGCGGGAACAACGAAATTTACGGCAAGCTATTTGACGACATTCAGTAATCTAACGAATCGTGTTCAACTTTACGACGGTCCAGGATGGCTTAAACTTTGGAATGAAGCAAATACGAATGATAGTCTTGTTTCTGGCTTGGGATCCCGATTCAAACGGAAGAACCTCCCGTATAATATCTATGACCCAACGAGTGGGCTGGCGAAACGTACTGGTCAAATTGACCCTGCGAACACAAACTGGCTCGACCAAGTGTTACAAACGGGTCGCGTGAATGAATATAATGTGTCGGCAAGCGGCGGTACGGAAAAAACAACCTTTTATGCTGGTGCTACCTACCGCAACGAAACAGGCTATGTGAAAACCTCAAATTTTGAACGGATTAGTGGGCGATTGAATTTGGACCACAAAGCAACAGAAGATCTGACGATTGGCTTTAATGCAAGTGTGACGCGCTCTCAAAACTTCCGGACTCCGGTAGCATGGGCGGGCGGTATGGGTTCGGCGCAAAGCTCGGCTCTGCCTATTTTCCCAATCTATGACCCGACTAAAACCGATGGCTCATATTTTATACCGACCTCTGGCAACAATTCCGTTGCACAGACAGACCCGAATAACTACAGCTTTATTGAGACTGCCACGCGCTTACTTGCTACTGGTTTTGGCGAGTATCGGTTTGCGGGGGTAGGCATCTCGGGTCTTGCTCTACGTGTGGAGGCTGGTATTGACCGCATGGAACGTGAAGAGTCCTATTATCAAGGCGCTGCAATTCGTGGCGATGGTAGAGCATTTTCAGAGCGCCGCAATGTGAACGCCGTTAACTGGAACACAAACACGACCTTGAACTACAACACAAAGCTCGCTGCAGACCATGAGCTGTCTGCTTTGGTGGGTATGAGCGTCAACCGTTACGACCAACAAGATGTGGGTGCGAACGGCAAAGATTTCCCGAACCCTTATTTCCAAAACCCTAACAGCGCCGCTATTAAAGCTGGTTTCTCCGACCAAACAGCATACAGCTTTGTTGGATATTTTGCTCGTTTGGATTACAAATTCAAAGACCGCTATCTGGCACAGTTGAGTATCCGTCGTGACGGCTCATCCCGCTTTGGAGACAGCACCCGTTTTGGTATCTTCCCGGCAGTGGGCTTGGGGTGGATTATTTCCGAAGAAGATTTCCTGAAAGATAACGAAGTCATCTCGAACCTGAAACTTCGTGGTAGCTACGGCTTGACGGGTAATGCCGAGATTCCGAACTTTGACCGTTTTGGTACATATGCTGCTGGCGCTGACTACAACAGCCAGCCGGGTATTTCCCCCGGACGCTTGCCGAACACGCGACTTGGTTGGGAAAAATCGGCAACATTGGACTTGGGCTTAGACGTTGCTCTTTGGGGCGGTCGTCTCTCTGGCACGTTTGCGTACTACAACAAGAAAACAACCGACTTGCTGCTGAACGTGAGCACCCCTGCCTCGACTGGCTTTGCTTCGGTGCTTCAAAACATCGGCGAGATTAGTAATAGTGGTATTGAAATTTCTCTCGGCTCGAAAAACTTAGTTGGCGACTTTACGTGGGCAACAGATTTTAATATTGCCTTTAACCGCAACAAAGTAATTTCTAACGCAGGATTGCCGCCTGATGCAGTTGGCGGACCGGGTGAAACTCGCATTCTGCCTGGCTACCCGATTGGCAACTACTTTATTAACCGCTTTGCATATGTGCAGCCAAGCGATGGAATGGTTAAAATACAATTCCGCGATACAGTACAGCTTAGAGATGCCAATGGTGCGATTTCTGTTCAAGGCAATGCCACAACGTTTGATCCCAATAAACCAAATAATAAAGCGAATGTCTCGGGAAAATGGAGTGAAAAAACGGTACTGGTACGAGGTGGCTCTCCTTTGTTCTACAATCTCAACGGCGAACTTACCGATACATATGACACACAAGACCGTGTGCCGCTCGGTCAGCCGTATCCAACAGCATTTGGTGCGGTATCGAACACGTTTACCTACGCTGGATTTGATTTGACTGTTTTGGTGAATTTTTCCATCGGCAACACCATCTATGATGATGCTGCAAAACGTCAGGTCGCTAACATGGCGTTTGGCTGGAACCAACGCATCAACGAAACGGAAAAACGCTGGAAAAAACAAGGCGATGTTACCGATGTTCCACGCTTGTCGGCAACAGAGAACCGCGACATTAACACTGACCGTTGGATGTATTCAGGCTCGTTTGCCCGTGTGCGTCAGATTACTCTTGGCTACAGACTGCCGAGCGGTGTGCTTGAATCGCTTGGGGTAACGAACGTTCGTTTTTATGCTACAGGCACAAACTTGTTCGTTATCACGGGATATCCGGGTTGGGATCCTGAAATTTATCGTGACGTGTATAACAGAGCAGAAGCGAACCTCGGCGCAAGCGTTACCTATCTGACACCGCCGCCAACAAAGAGCTTTACCTTTGGGGTGAGTGTCGGATTCTAATGCCAAGAGTTCAACCATTGTTCATAGCTCGTTGTGTGTGTCGTACCAATCCACATAAAAACAGTAAATAAAACAGCGCACGACGAGTTTCTAACCAGAGCATTATCAACGATACCTTAATTCGATAACCATGAAAACATTTTCTAAACTTTTAGCAACAGCGGCTCTTGTGGTCGGTCTGGCATCATGCGAGAGTACGCTCAATATTCTCCCGCCGCTTGACCTTGCCAATGAAGTCGCTCTGACCAGTACGCGCGGTTTGCAAACGGCGCTGACGGGTGCATACAGCACAAGCGGCGGCATCTCTGACGGTAGTATGCTTGCCGGAAATGGCATCACAACTGGCGAACTATGGGCGGATAACGCATTGGCGCTCAGTCCAGGTTTTGGGCAGCAACAAATCGTTACGCGAACCTTGAATTTTTTCAATGACCAAGGTCGCCCTATCTGGCAAAATAGCTATGGTGTTATTAACCGCGTGAATAACGTGCTGGATGCGCTTCCCACAGTCAGCGATGCACAGATTGATGCTGCAGCAGCTCCGGGCGCTACGATTAAAAATCGTGACCTTATCAAAGGCGAAAGCCTGTTTTTGCGCGGATGGATGTACCTCCAGATTGTAAGCTATTTCGCCCAGCCGTGGGGGTTCACTGCGGACAATAGCCATCCGGGTGTTGTTATTCGTCTGACCTCAACGCGCAGTGGCTCTGGTCAGGCAAAAGCCCGCTCGACGGTGAAAGAAACATACGACCAAATTATCAAAGACCTCACCGATGCTGAAGCCATCTTGCCCGCGTCCCATCCGACCGGAAGAGCAACCAAAGGTGCTGCGGCGGCGCTTTTGGCGCGAGTGTATTTTCAGCAAAATGATTTTACCAACGCTGCTGCTGCTGCCACTCGTGTGATTAACAGCGGACTCTATGCTCTTACGCCCGGTGTCCGCGACCCGTTTGATAACAACAGCACATCCGAAGCTATCTTTGAACTGCAAAGCACCGATCAAAATGATGCAAGCGGCGCTGTCGTTGGCACGTTCCGCCAAGTGGACGATTCGCAATCCTTCATTGTTGACCCAGATTTCTCAGCGTTGCTCTTTGCCAACAAAGGCGACAATCGTCAATCGCTGGTGGTGCAACGTGATGGCCAAACGTATGTGAGCAAATACGACCGTTTGGTGATGAATGTACCGCTCATTCGCTACGCCGAGATTTTGCTCATTCGTGCGGAAGCTACAGCACAATCAAGCACAACCACAGCGCTGGCTGACGCAAATGCTGTTCGCACTCGTGCAGGGCTGCCAGCATTGAAGGGCTTGACAAGTGATGCGCTGGTGAGCGCCATTCGTCTTGAACGCCGCTTTGAGCTGATGTTCGAGGGCAACAGATTCCATGAACTCAAGCGCACCAAACAAAATGTGCGTGGTACGCCGTGGAACAATGCACAACTCATCTTTAAGATTCCTGACGTGGAAGTGAATGCCAATACGCTCTGTGCACAAAACCCTAACTGATGTGAGAGTGTCTCTGTCTCGTGGTATACGTCGCTGCATAATAAATAGTGCGGCTGTGCCACGAGCAGCAGAGAAATGGCATACCAGAAAAGGATACTTGACTTTTACAGGGAACTACAGTAAATTCAATTTTGTTGAGACATTACCAAAAGAAAATATAGATTTCATCCTAATTCCTCATTTTTTATTTTATTTTTTCGAGGAGAGTTTCATGAGAACGAAACAATTACTTCTTGCGGCGGTCGGTGTGCTATCCATCAGCGCTGCTGCTTTTGCACAAACCTATCCGAAAGCAGTTTCGGATGCAGGGATTACGGTTGCACCGTTTCCATTTAAGCAAACCGATGCCATCACGATGACGGTAGATGTATCGAAAATCTATCCCCGCACGGGTGATGCTACGTTGAAATCGGCTACACAGCTGTTCATTCACTCTGGTGTGAATGCAGGCAAGGCTGGCGATAACACAACGCAATGGAAAAGCGTGGTTGGCAATTGGCGAGATTACCCATCGGCAAGCCAGTTTACGCGCACAGGCACAACATCGGTCTATACCTTGAAGATGACACCAACCAGCTACTACAAGTTGTCGGGTGATCCTCCTGCTGCCGATGCCGTTTTTTCGGAAATCTGCTGTGTATTCAACGACGGCGGTAATGGCAAAGGTGAAGGCGGTACGCAGGATGCCACCGATGCCACCAAAAAATCCGATGTTTTTATTCCTGTTGGTATTACTTCTACGGGTACTGCTCCAACCTACCCGAAAGCTGCTTCGGATGCAGGGATTACGGTTGCACCATTTCCGTTTAAGCAAACCGATGCCATCACGATGACGGTGGATGTATCGAAAATTTACCCTCGCACAGGCGATGCCACGCTGAAATCCGCTACGCAGCTGTTCATTCACTCTGGCGTAAACGCTGGTAAAGCTGGCGACAACACCACTCGGTGGAAAAGCGTGGTTGGTAATTGGAGAGATTACCCATCGGCAAGCCAATTTACGCGCACAGGCACAACATCGGTCTATACCTTGAAGATGACACCAACCAGCTACTACAAGTTGTCAGGCGACCCTCCTGCTGCCGATGCAACCCTTTCAGAAATTTGCTGCGTGTATAATGATGGCGGTAATGGCAAAGGCGAAGGCGGCACACAAGATGCGACTGATGCTACCAAAAAATCTGATGTCTTTATTCCCATTGGATTGACGATCACTTCTGTTCAAAACAGAGACGTATTCACGGCAGCATACAGCTACCCGAATCCGTTCACGGAATATGTGAGCATTGGTTTTGGCTTGAAAACTTCTGGCAATGTGACGCTGAAGATTTTTGATGTACGCGGCAATGAAGTAAAAACTCTTATCAACAACCAAGTGTTTGGTGGCAATGCGCTTCATATCTTCCAGTGGGACGCAACAAACAATGCTGGCGTGAAAATTGGCAGTGGTGCATATTTCTATCGTTTGGAAACTGCTGGTGTGACCGAAACAGGTTCTATGAGCGTTATTCGGTAACCGAAGTTCTGCAAGGAAAAACCTTCAAGTCCCTTTTTGTTTGTGCAGGAAGGGGCTTTGTTGTTTTTTGGAGCTGGATTGTGCTACTATTTTGGAAGTGTCTTCAGATTTTTTTGGCTTTCGGCTATAGCGTAATGGTAATTCGATGGATGTGAAGAGTCTCGTTAATCACGAATTAAGACCAGTGTTTGTTGAAGTTCGATCACAGAATGTTCCTGAAAAAGCGTTTGGAGTTGAGAGTAATTTGCTTTCATAAGTCGTAACAGCTCTTCATTGCTGATATTTCCTGTGCAGACAAACAGCAATTTATACGGTGTTTGCCGAACAAAATAAGATTGTATGAAATCCTCATCTTTTGAGATAACAATACGCTGTTCTCGAAGTGAAATTATGCAAATTTCCTCATCACTCGTGGCATTTCCGTTAGGCATATCCAAGGTGTGAACAGCATCATCTCCTTGTTCGCGTACGTAAGCTGCAAGTTTTTTGGGTAATTGAGCATCAACAATCCATTTCATGCTGCAACGGTCTCAATTGTGGAAAAATGACTGAGCTTTCCGGCAAATAGGAGTGCTGCGGTAATGTCTTCCCGTTCGAGGTCTTCGTAATCGGCAAGAATTTCTGTGTTGTTCATGCCGGAGGCAAGCAACTCCAAAATCATAGCTACCGGATAACGCAAGCCACGAATACAGGGTTTGCCGTGACAAATGTGTGGGTCAATGGTGATGCGCTCGTGGAGGTTCATAATAATCAAGAAAAATTGTCAAGAAGAGAATAAACAAATATACGCCATTTTCGGGTGAATATTCATTCTTCTGGGGCTTTGTTGCTTTTGGGGCGGACTTTTGCCATATTGGTATAGTGGCGGTGCGTCGTCGTGCAACTTCTTGGGCGAGTGCCGACTTTAGTTGTAGAAAGAGCGTGTTGAATCGCTCATTGCAACGTTAGAACAGATAGTCCAGTGAAGCATTTTTCTGAAAGGAGGGCAATGATATGGCAGAACTGACAGAACGAGTGGCAACGTTAGAAGAACTTTTTGCGATGTATATGCGTCGTGCCGACGAACGTGATGCGGAGTTAGCTTCGTGGCAGCAAGAACACAAAAAAGAGTTTGATACGGAAATGCGAAAAATCAACAAACAATGGTCAGATCTTGCGCGGAAGATGGGAACAATTGTGGAAGACATCGTTGCTCCGAACGTGCCGCGTATAGCCCGCGAAGATTTTGGGCTTAGTGGTGAGCCGGATGATTTTTCCGTACGCCGCCGTGTGCGCCATAAGCATGACCGCTCGAAGGAGCGTGAATTTGACGTGATAGCCGTTTATGGCGATGTTGTGGTGGTGGTCGAGGTAAAAAGTACGCCGCGCGTTGACGACGTGAACGAATTTTTGGCGGGGCTGCCGGATTTTACGGATTATCTACCAGAACATCGTGGCAAGCGCATTATCCCCGTGCTTGCAAGTCTTTCGATGCCGGAGAATATCGTGCCATATCTAACTAAACGCGGTGTGTATGCAATGGCAATGGGTGACGACACAATGACGGTGGTCAATGCCGATGCGATTTCGGCGAGTTTGTGACCACTACCGTTACTGTGCTACCTCTTGATTGGAGCAAAATAGTGTTGTATATTTGGTCACACACCCAC
>JANYIG010000102.1 GCA_025358765.1 Candidatus Kapaibacterium sp. | reverse complement strand
CCAATTCCGCAACAGCCAAAAAGTGCGGGATTCGTGTTTCAAGATGCCCAGATTCAAGGTTTAACGAGCCATTCACGGGTTTTACGTCCGTGTGAATGAGCATTTTTCCATCGCCGAACACAAACCAGAATGCTGTTATTGTTTGTTTCGGTGGAATAGCAGCACTAACAAATCTTTTGCTAAAATCAGTGTTCATGGGTGTTGCGGGGTTGATGAAGTTGTATCCACAGATTTTTCAAAGAGCATCAACTCAATATGCGGCGACTGGTACGTCTTCAAAAGCGAAATAATGGTGTTTTGTGGATACACATCTTTGATGAAATATTTTCGGTAATATGATGGAATTGTACGCTCTTGTGTTCCCACGAAGCCGCTTCGATGAAGCGTTTCCAAAATTAAGTCATAATGTGCGTAATTTTTTTGCCCCAACACCAACCACACCCTTTTGTGCTGCAACGCTGGTTGCATCAGACGTTCCACAATGTCTCGGCGAAATGCAAGATACTGGGATGGAACTGCCTGCACAAGCGGATGCGGCTTTCGGCAATAATACTCTAATGACCACTCATAATACCACTGATGCACAAGGATTGCATCGTCTGGCGTTGCCATAGAATCGAGTATTTGTGCGGCTTCCCGCCAGCGCTCTTTGTTCAATGTGTTCCATTCATCTCGCGTTTCGTTCAGCGATAACGCTACAATCAAAACAATATAGCATACAAGCACAGTCTTGGAACGGATGACAGCCATACCCTTGCCCGCAAGTAGCAGCAGTGCTGGCAGAGCAGGAATCGTATATTTGATGTAGTAAATAGGCGGCTTCGAGAGGAATGATTTTGCAAGCGGGATTGCTATCGGCATGATAAACCACAGGAGCAACATCCAGACAAACGCTGCGCCGGAAATGGATAACGTCCACGTTGGGCGTTCAATAACTGTAAAGAGAGACGTGAAGAACTTGTTTGGAGCTTGGGAGTGTTGAGAGCGTTCATAGTTCACGAATGCGAGCATGACAAGAACAAGCATGATGACCAAAAGCCAGAACGAACCTGCGTACTCAACAAGTGTTTCGGGCAGGGTGAACGCCGTCGGCTCTTCGATCCAAAATCCTTGACGACCAACGGCTAATATTTGATGAAGCAAAATGCGGAACCAAGGCAAGAACAACAAGAAGAGTATGGTTTGCAGGACAATCCAACGTTTGAGCAATCGGCGGAATGACTCGCGGTCAAACACGAGCAACGAAGCGATGTATAGGTTTTGCGCGACCATCACGAACAGCGCAAATAAATGCGTGTGCATGAGGAAAATATTTGACAAAATATAACCCGCAAACGCCCACCATTTCTGACGTTGTGGCACATCGGCTGGCAAATGGAGTATCCGCACAAACCAGTCCATTCCCCACACCACACACAGCACCGTGAGCGCATAATTTCGTGCTTCTTGGGCGTAATAGATGTGAAAATGTGATACTGCCAGCAATAGAGCCGCGCACAGACCCGCTTTTACGCCAAACATCCGTCGCCCAAGACTGTATAACAGCGGTATGGTCAGAATACTGCATAATGCAGAAAGCCCGCGTACGGCGGTTTCGGAGGTTCCGAATGATAATTGCCAAAAGTGTAAAAGCGCGTAATAAAGCGGCGGGTGAACATCTGATGAGGCGTTATCGAAGATTTGTGCAAGCGATTTATTTGCCCAGTGAACGGAATACATTTCATCCGTCCAAATGCTTTCCGTGCCAATATCCGCCAGACGCAGCCATGCGCCCGCAAGAACGATAATGCCCAATAAATAGAAGTGGTATGAGCGGCGGACGGCTAACGGCATAGATTTGATAATGCGACTCCTTTCGGCTTTCGACTATTCGACGACGTACCAAAGTTGAAGCGCCGTCAAACCAAAGCCAATCAGCGCACCAACGATCACCTGCCCAATGGTGTGGCGTTTAAGTATCACCCGTGAAACAGCAACAATAGGCAATACAATATAAAACGGCAGCATGACAGTACCAAAATGAAACGTCAACGCAGCAAGTGGCCCGCCTATGGAAGTCGTATGAACACTCACTTTCCACCAGCGCGTGATGAGCAGAAGTATCAACGTGTTCGAGGCATAACAGAACATAAACGCACTCACGATTTTGGGTGCATCTACCGCCAAAAGCAGCGCAAAACCCACAAAATAAATACTAATGCTTACCGCAAGTGGCAGAATGCGGTCTTCACGCGCTTTGATGTCTTCGTCTATCTTGCCTTGACGAAGCAAATAGTACAAAAAACCAGCAACAAAAATTGTAGAAAATGCCAGCGTAATCGCTTCCAGCGCAAATTTATCCCGCGTTTGAAGCACTGGATTTGTTGCTATCAGCAGCGTAAAAGCAATAGGCGGCATCGTAAGCGGGTGAAAAACGTTCGAGACAACTTTGGCAAAAGTGACCATAACAAACCCCAGGAAATGTGAGTTGATTGAATGAACCCGTATTTTGTGAGAATGAGAGAAAAAATACGGATTTCTCTTCGCCCAACCAATGCTCGCCCCCCGTAATACGAAATCATAACGCTCCACCACCTTGAGGTAACATCTGCTTAATACTCCTGATTGATTGTCACAACCACCCCGTTTGCACCAGAAACAATTTTGTTTGCAAGCGTGTTTGTGAGTTTTGACCCTGCTGTAATTGCTATCGTTCCTTTGAGAAAACGTCGTTCGGTTTGTGGTTTCGACGGCAACCCACGTATTTCTAATTTAATTGTATAACTGCCTTCGCCTTGAATATAGCGCGTATCGGGGTCAGGGTCGAGAATTTTGACCGTTGCAGACGAGAACACCCAATCCGTATCAACCGTTCCATCTTCACTAACCACACGTAGGCGGCTTTCTGTGTCGTCATATTGGATTCGGGGCAGACCCATCGGCTCTATATTGTCTAACGACGGAAAAATGCCGCGACATGTCAGCGGGTCGGCAACATCAATGGGTGAATCAGAATAATCAATCGCGATGTTTCGTACTTTTAGTTGTAAGGTAATCGGTCGAGGCGGTGCATTTTTCCGAGCATTCGCCGCACTGTTGGATATTAAATCCGTAACAACGTTTGCGGCTATCACTTGGGGTACTTTTTGTTGTGGCTCCGCTTCTTTGCTTGTGTACAGCGTAACCGTTTCACTCGTAAGCGCCGATTTCCACACAATATCGAATCGTGCCTTTTTTGTTAATGCCGACAAACACGGACCCAAAAATGAATCATCAAACGGGAGAGTACCAAATACCGGTTTATTGTCGAAATACGGCACAACGGCAAGCTCGCGCAACAGCTTAATGGGTACAGCATTTGCCCCAAGTGCTCGCCTGATGTCATCCAAAAGTTTGACGCGAAACACCATCGGTTTGCCAATGAATAAGGTCGGAAATATCAATTTTTTCAGGCTTTGCAGGTCGGACGACAACACAATAATTTTCGTGGAAGCTACGCTGGTATCACCTTTGGGCTTGATATACCCAAGCTGCACATCGTACAAACCGCTCGGGAGTGGTTTCTTGAAGACAAGCCAACGTACACTCTTCGTACCTGCCGGATCAAGCACGATTGACCAATCGCCTTGCGAAATCGTCGCCGCTGTGCTGCGAACAGTCAGCACAAAATTTCCGCCAGAGCGCATAGAATCCAATGAAGAAATAGCAAAACGAAGTGAGGGGTTTTGGAGCTTATCGAAAATCGTCATTGACGGTTCTACGCGCAAAATCCCATCGGCAGACGATGACATCGGCGCGTGGGTCGAATCAATGTGTACGGGTGGCACAAATGGAAGGCTGTCTTTCGAGCTTTTTAACGCACGACGTTCCGTACTCTCGGAGCTACCAACTTCCACTTGTCCCGAAGAAGACCCACTTCCATTTTGTTCAACCGAGCGCTTGTAAAGTTTTGCGCCCACATAGACCGCCACGCCTGTAATGAGTGCCACCGCTACTACCGTCACTACTTTGCCAAGCGTTGCTTTTGCAGCAAGACCAGACGCTCCTTTGGTAGCGGCTTTGGAGGCACTCCGCGAAGCAGTGTCTGATTGGTTGTTTTGCTGATTATTTTTGTTACGGTCAAGGTCAGCATCCTTGGGCATAATGTCAATCACCAACACCTTACCCGACGGCTCGCTGATGTAATTGCGAAGCATCTGCCAGACCGCCGTGCAAGCGGCTTCACGGCGTTGAGTTTCGTTGGCAACACGGCAAAGAGCATCTACCTGTGCTGGCATCCAAAGCGGCGACATCAAAACGACAATCCGCGAGTTTTCATCAAAATCTTCCACCTCATACCGACAAGGAAAGAAGCGGCTTTCAATCGTTTGCGCTACCTTTGGCGGTGCGGCATCACCTTCACGGGCGCGACGAATCTTTTTGAGCGCCTTCGATTTTACCGTGTCAAACGCATAACCGCCTAAACCGTCTAACGACGTTAGATTCTTCAACTTCAGACGATTGCTAAACACTTGAACTGTCGTGGAGCCTATTTTGAGCAAATACAACCGTTCGTCACGTATTAATCCAATGACCGCATGACAGTCCTGAAATGCCTCCACGTCCATCGTATTTTCTGCCACTTCGTTTTCAATGTTATAGAAGAGGCTTGTGAGCATGTCTTGTGGCGTAATGGCTGCTTCATTATCTATTTTCAGAGCGCTGACCAATTTTCGTACCACGCCGAGCATGACACGGCTTAATGCTTGATGTGGTGCGGATACGAGCGCAAATACAATACCGCTTTTCTTGAGGAACAACATATTTGCCGTCACCGCAGCACCAGCGCCGCTCAACGCAGAACGACGCTCCGGCTCGCCGACAGCACTCACAAACGCCGTTTCGTGAGAAAGCCCTGCCAAGCCAGTATCTAAGTCACAGCCCGTCCAACGAACAATGTTCAGTTTGGGAACGTCGGGAATATTCGCGTTGGTTGATTTCGTTGATGACATAGCGTGTGTCAGTAGTATGAGTCGGTTAGTTTCAGGTGCGGTGAGCAAAAAAAAGCAATCAACATGAGCATCAGTGGACACTATCATATTGATTGCTTCTACGGCAAAATAGGAAGCGAAACATCCTTATCCAAGCAGTTTACGAAACTACTGTTGAACAATGCTTACAAGCTGTTGGGCGATGCAGGTACGGAAACCGCCGATGCAGCAGCAGCAGAGGCTTGAACAGTAGATGCTTGAATGATAGGCTGTGACTGAGATTGTTGTTGCTGTGCAGCCAACCGTGCCAGACGCATAGATTTTGTCTCGAAGCGCGGAAAAACTAACGCAAGGAAGTATGCACGGAAAATATATCCCCAAAAACTACGCTCCTTGAGTTCGTCCACAATCAAATGATCAATTTTCGCGTGCGCTTCTGGTGTCTCGCTCCAATGCGTGTTCGCGCGGAGATGGTGAGCTGTATGGAAACCATTGTTGAACAGCATAATATTCAACATCGGTCCGACAAAATTCCGCGAATGATTGTAATCCGACTCTTCATCTGCGTGTACGTGCTGAACATAGTTGAATACCAAAATGCTAAACAGCGCCACTTGCTGCGGAATAACGATGAACAACAAGGCTTTGCGCCAATCAATCAATAGCGCAACACCAACGAATACAGCAAGTGCAACATATTGAAAAATTGATTGATAGAATTTCGTGCGGTTACGTACCCAAAGGTCGCGCAGATAGTCACGAATGGGCATTTGCTGAAAATAGCTGCTAATCGGCGGGTAGCTCGTCAGCGTAAAAATGTTGTTTTTTTCGCTTACTCGGTAGGTAATCGTAAAATCACCCTCGCGGTTGTTTAACGCATGGTGATTGCGGTTGTGCGTGGGAATCCATGCAAACGCCGGAAACCCGTAGAACAACGTCAACCAATAATCCGTCAGCACGTTCATCGTATTTGCCTTCCACATTGGCACGTGATTGTGATTGTGTGCCATCACGGCAACGGCAATCCCCAAAAATAGCGACGGAACAAACAACGCCCAATAAAACCCAAAGCTCCATTGAACGATAAGCAACGCCGTTGTTACAACCATATATGCCAGCGAACGCCAATCGGCTTTGTATTTAAGCATAGTGTATTTCTCCTAAAAATTTGAATGACATAAAAAATAATCTTATGCTGCTGTTCAACCGCCATAGACGGTTAGCAAAATTACGCCTTTTTTAGCGTTTGTGGAAACGAAAACGCCATAAAGTACAGAGAAGCTCCTTGGGGAAGGTATCTTGACGATAAAGTGTACTGAAAAAGCAGGGTGTTGCACAATAAAATTTGTGAAATAGTACCAATAAATTACTGACAAAGCGCAACAATAACCGCACCCGTAACAACCACCATATCCTGCGGATTCAGCAGAATTTGAGTACCACGCACACCTGGGCTAATACTAATGCGGTCGAACAGAATGATGGTTTCGTCAATAAAAGTTGGGAATGACTTCTTCATACCAATAGGGGAACAGCCACCACGAATATAACCCGTAAGCGGCAATAACTCTTTGACGGGCAGCATCGCACAGGATTTATTCCCCGTCACTCGTGCCGTCCACTTCAAATCAAGCTCCTCGTTGCCCGGAATCACCGCCACAAAGTATTTCAGCACATCGCCCGTCAGCACAAGCGTTTTGAACACCTGTTCAGGCGACATCCCGATTTTGCGCGCGACCGTTACTGCATCAAGCTCTTCCTCGTGCCATTCGTATTCACGTACTTCGTAGGCAATACCTTTGGCATCCAAAATTCTACAAGCATTCGTCTTCATTATTCCCCGCTATGCTCTTTCTATTCCTAACAATACCTCGCCAATCGCCTGCTCCAACATATCCTTCGGGAGCGCACCAACAGCCATTTGCGGCTTGCCGTCTTTGGGAATAAGCAACAACGAGGGGATGCTACGAATGCCAAATACTTCCGCCAATTCTTGCTCGGCTTCGGTATCCACTTTGTAAAATTGCACTTTTCCCTTGTATTCTTCGGATAACTCCTCGAACACAGGAGCTATTGCGCGACAGGGACCACACCATTCCGCCCAAAAATCCACCACGCAGGGCAGTTCGCCCGTAAAATTCCAGTCCGTATTGGTTTCGTAGTTAAACACCTTATCAAGAAAGGTTTGTTTTGTGAGGTGTTCAGTCATAAATTTTGTGATTATACGATGAAAAATTACTGAGAATACTTACCACAAGAGATTCTTATTTTGTGCTATGCTCCGATGCAATATGGATGCCCATATACTTTATCACAATCAAATGGAAAGAAGCGGCTCCCAATCGCCACGCCAATTATACCTCTCCGTCGCGGTGAACTGTTTTTTGTATTCGTAACAGGATGGAACGCTGCTTGCACCGTGTGCATAGCCCAAATACACATATTGCTTGCCTAAGCGCCGTGCGTACTCGAATTCACAAAGAAACGTAAAAATCCCCAAACTTCGTTTTGCTTCATCTGGCTCAAACATCGCATAAACACTGGACATTGTTGTTTCACCACTATCCAAAAAACTTGCAGCTATCAAACGTTCACCCGCCAATGAAGGGACATATACCGAACATTGATAGGTTGTACACGGGACGGAAGCGACATTGTCGGATAAAAAATCGTAGAGTGACGAAGGGACATTTTGTGTGAATCGCGCTGCGTGGCGCTCAAAAAGGCGCTCGTACTCATCTGTGATATTGACTGGCTCGAAAACAACACGCAAATCAGCATTTTTCCGAAGAACGCGTCGTTGGCTCTTATTCGCTGCAAACCTTGTCATGTCAACGCGCAACGGCAGAATAAGTGCTATTTCTTCACCCATAATGTCTGCAATATTACGAAAAAAATATGAGCCAAAATGCCGCCAACCATCCGCCCAAAGAATATCCAACACGTGAGATTCCACATGGTCAGCATAAAAATACTGAAAGAGTTCGACTTCAGAAATCTGGTTGCTCATATGATTCAAGCGTTGGACAATATGATGACCGCAGAGGCAGAGAGAGCGCAGAGAAAGAAGAAAAATCCAAAAACACCTTAAAATTTCACATCCAAACTCCGCCCATGGATACGTGGCTCTGCGCCTCCCCAGTCAAGCCTTCATTAGCATAATACAATGGCATATTACTCAGATTCACCCGTAGCAAGCGAAAGCATCATTCTTTCTATACCGTTTTGCTGCTTGCATTCAGAAATAATACGAACAATTGCATCCTGCTCCAATTTCTCCAACAGCCCACGTAACCACGCCTCCGTTTGATGAGTATCTTCAAACAATGCCGCCGAAAACAAGCGGTCAAGAATTATTTCGGCTGGAAGCGTTGTATTTTCTGGTAGTTCACGAAGCATTTGAACGATTTTCCCACGCCAGATGCGGTTTGGTACGCCTCGAAATGATGGTTCAGCGCGTTTTTGTGGCGTTTTTTCTTGCATCTTACCTGCGGAAGCGCATAAAACCTTAACAGGGCAATCATCACATTTCGGAGACCGCGCCGTACACAACATGGCTCCCAAATCCATAATTGCTTGATGCCACTCTGAGGAGCTTCCGTGCGGGAACACGCTTGCTGCAAATTCAGTCACCACCTTCTCCGGGAGCATGGATGCGGTTGTAAGCATCGCCTCTATGACCCGTGAATACACGCGACGGATGTTTACGTCCACCACTGGCACATCACAATGGTATGCAAACGCGCTCACCGCCGATGCCGTATAAGCACCAATGCCGGGTAACACCAACAATTCCTCTGCCGAAGCTGGAATCACGCCGTTGTAACGCTCCACCACTGCACGGGCGCAATCCCGAAGTCTGAGCGCACGGCTATTGTAGCCCATGCCCTGCCATGCTTTGATGATGGTGGCGTTGTCCGCCCGTGCAAGCTCGTGAACGGTTGGGAATTGTTGCAAAAAAAGCGGTAGTTTTTCCTGCACACGGCTTGTTTGCGTTTGTTGCAGCATTACTTCGGAAACCAACACCATGTACGCATCCGGCGGCGTATCCCCATTTTGCCGCCACATAAACGCCCGTGCATTAGCTGCATACCATGCCAATACTACCTTCTGGAACTGCTCTTGTCGGCGTTTGGTCATATTTTTTCACAAACGGTGTTCAATATTCAGCGCTCAATCTCTGAAGGCAGCTCAAAGGTTCCATCCGCCTGCAAAGGAAATGATACAATGCTCACAACCGCATCAACATTGAGCAAGCCGTAGATGTGTGGAAAAAGTTCGTTGTTGGTAGCTGGTTCGCGCTTTATCTCCGCCGCGACACGGTGTTCGTCAATGCACAAAATCACCAAATCACGTTGCCCTTGGTAATACCGATGCGCCACACCCAAGACTTGATGCGCCTCCGACGTATGAATAAAGCCCTCGCGGTCGAATGCTGAGGGCTTATATGCTCCGATAGTTTTGGCGTGGAGCCATTCGGATTCGGTTGTGATGTGGTATATCATCGGGCTGTCACCAAGCGGCGATTACAAAATATATTTACTCAAATCCTGATTCTTCGCAATTACCGAAAGCCGCGATTTCACAAGCTCGGCATCCACAGTGACGTGCTTTTCCTGAATATTATCCGGTGTGTTGAACAACAAATCCTCCAGCAATGTCGTCAGAATCGTGTGCAATCGCCGTGCGCCGATGTTCACCACTTCTTGATTCACATACGCCGCCGTTGCTGCAATTTCCTTGATGGCTGAGTCATCGAACACGAGTTCCACGCCTTCGGATGCCATCAACGCTTGATACTGTTTGATAAGCGCGTTTTCGGGGAACGTGAGGATTTTGAAAAAATCTTCTTCGGTCAGGCTTTCAAGCTCCACACGAATCGGGAAACGTCCCTGAAGCTCTGGAATCAGGTCGGATGGCTTCGATACGTGGAACGCACCGGAAGCGATAAACAACACGTGGTCGGTGCGAAGCGCTCCGTATTTGGTCGAGACGGTTGAGCCTTCCACAATCGGCAACAAATCGCGCTGTACACCAGAGCGTGACACGTCTGGTCCGCCGGAACCGCCTCCACCGCCCGCTACCGCCACTTTATCAATCTCGTCCACAAACACAATGCCTGTGTTCTCAGCGCGAGTAATAGCCTCACGGGTGACGCTATCCATGTCAATCAGCTTTTCTGCTTCTTCTTGTTCAAGCAGCGTTCGCGCTTCGGTGACGGTTACTTTGCGTTTTTTACTTTTTTTAGGAAGTTGATTGCCGAACATTTCTTGCAGATTTATACCCATTTCCTCTAAGCCAATCGGACCCAGCACTTGCATCGAAGACATAGCATCCACGCTGAGTTCAAGCTCTATCATGCGGTCTTCAAGCTCGCCGCGCTGCAGTTGTTCAAGGAATTTTTCGCGCGTGGAGGCGTTTTCGACGATTTCTTCCTCACCGTTGTCGAACCCAAAACTGCCCGCACGTCGTACTTGCGGTGGCACGAGGATATCCAAAATACGCTGTTCGGCGGCTTTTTTTGCGGCAGTTTCCACTTCCTTGCGTTTTTCGGCGCGAACGATGTTTACCGCCACCTCCGCTAAATCACGAATCATGGATTCCACATCGCGTCCAACATAACCCACTTCTGTGAATTTCGTAGCCTCTACCTTCACAAACGGTGCACCTGCCAACCGCGCTAAACGCCGCGCAATTTCGGTTTT
>JANYIG010000331.1 GCA_025358765.1 Candidatus Kapaibacterium sp. | reverse complement strand
ATGGTAAAAGCCGCAGAGCAGCTTGGCTTTGCGGCGCAGGCTGTGCGTGGTACAGATGTTGCACTTGATGGGCTGCCATTACCTGCCATCGCGCATATACGTTTGGACAGCGGTGGGTATCATTTTGTAGTGGTGTTTAAGGTTTCCAAACGCTACGTCGAAGTCTCTGATCCTGCACGAGGCTTCAACAAACTCCCTCGCGAAGAGTTTTTGGAGCGTTGGACAGGAGTGCTGATTCTGCTTGCGCCAAATCTTACCTTCACTGCGGCAGAGGCACTATGATCATTGAATACGCTGAGGCAAACGACACGCTCGTCGTTGCTTTCTCAAAACCTTCCCAATCTCTCCGAATCACATACTACGGGCTTCTTCTTTTGCTTCTGGGTGCTGTTGCGTGGGCAAGCCTGAGCGTCGTGGATATTTCCGTTCATGCCGCCGGCTCGCTTCGTCCCGCACAAGGTATTCAGACGGTGCAAAGCACTTCTACGGCTCATCACGATGCTGTGGGATAAATCGGTGGATTATTTTGCGCTGTGATCGTAGGGTATAGCTTCTTCCTCACACTCGTACCTGCCCCGTCCCCCGCGCAATCCACTTGTAACTTGTCATTTCTGCAAGTGCCATCGGACCTCGTGCGTGGAGCTTTTGTGTGCTGATGCCGATTTCCGCGCCTAAGCCAAACTGCCCGCCGTCGGTGAACGCCGTTGACGCATTGGCATAGACCACCGCTGCATCCACGCTTCGCAGAAACCGCTCCACCACTGCTTCATCGCTTGCTATCACAACCTCGCTGTGCTTCGAGCTATACCGCGCAATGTGCTCCAATGCGTCGTCAAAGCTCGCCACCGTTTTTATGGACAGCTTGTAATCCAAAAACTCTGTGCCGAAATGCACTTCTTGCGCGGGTTGTAGCAGATGTGCCGGGTAATGGTTGTAGAGCCGTTGATATGCCTCTTCGTCCGCAAATATCGTGACGTTTTTGGTTTGAAGCGGTTCCGCAAGCGCTGGCACGTCTGCAAGCCGTTCGCGGTGGACAATTACGGTGTCGAGCGCGTTGCAAACGCTCACGCGGCGGGTTTTGGCGTTGAAGATGATGTCGCGCCCCATTGCAAGGTCACCACTTGCATCGAAGTACGCATGGACGATGCCCGCGCCCGTCTCAATCACCGGCACTTTCGAGTTCATCCGCACTGTGTTTATCAGGCTTTGGCTGCCACGCGGGATAATCACATCAATCAACCCGACAGCATTAAACATAACCTCCGTAGCCTCGCGGTTAGCGGGCAAAAGCGATACCAGATTTTCCGTCAATCCGTGTTTTTCCAATACGCGGTGAATCAATCGGATAATCGCCGTGTTCGAGGAATGAGCGTCGCTGCCGCCTTTGAGAACACAGGCATTGCCGGACTTCATGCAAAGCGCAAACACATCGAGCGTCACGTTCGGACGTGCTTCGTAGATGATACCCACCACGCCCATCGGCACACTCGTTTTTGTGAGTCGAATGCCGTTCGGCAATGTGCGCTCCTCCAACGTTTTGCCAAGCGGCGACGGAAGCCGCACGACGCTTCGCATGTCGTCAGCGATAGCAACAATACGGCTTTTGGTGAGCATCAAGCGATCGCGCTTAGGATTATGCTCAGGGTCATTGGGATTGTTTTTATCCATGCGAGCCACATCCTCCGCGTTCGCAGCAAGGATGGATGCGCTTTCGGACACGATAATATCTGCCGTATCAAGCAACAGTTGATTAACGGTTTCGTCATCCAAAAGACCAAGAGTACGGCTTGCGGATTGCACGGCAACAAGCGCTTGATGGAGGTCGTGTTGAAATTTTTGTGCTGTGGTTGATGCGTTCATAGCTGAAACAATGATAAAGCATGAAGCGAAAAAAACTCCGTAAAACTACGGAAAATTATTCCATTTCGACGGATTTTTGCGAAAATATTTGAACAAAAGCACGTAGAAGAGTATTTTCGTTGTACAATCACCTATTTACCATCTTTACCACTTTAACCGTTGCTCATTATGAATACCAATACCAACGATTCTCGTCGTGATTTCGTGCGTGGCGCTGCTGCGTTGACTGCTGTGGCAGCCGTTGTGCCGTCGGAGCTTCTTACCACCGCTTTTGCTGCCGACGGCGGTAAACAAGGCACAATCGCTGGTCTTTATACCATGAATTTCAGCGATTTTCCAGCATTGGCAAGTGTCACCGGTTCGGTGCGGCTTGATCCGTCAAAGCTCGCTGGATCGAAGGAGTTTGACGGCATTATTGTGACGCGCATCAGCGCGACGGAGTTCGCGGCTGTTTCGGAAGTCTGTACGCATCAGGGTTGCAGCGTTGCTACGTTCAACGGAACCAGTTTGAATTGTCCTTGTCATGGCTCCCGCTACGATGCTAAAGGCAAGGTTTTGGAAGGTCCTGCTGTAGCGGCACTTACCACATTCACAACATCTTACACTGCTGGTGCTACGTCTGTGCAGGTAGATATTCCCGGATTTACAACACCAGTTCCCGTTACGCCTGCCGCAACGCTTTCAGTAACGGCGCTTGCGTTTGGCTCCGTGATTGTGGGAGCATCCAACACGCTATCATACACGGTTGCAGCAACGAACCTTGCTGCCGTGCTCGTTATCACGGCTCCATCGGGCGCTGGATTGGCGCTGACACAAAATGGTACATTCACACAATCGCTCACGTTGCAAGCAACCAACGGTAGTATCGCCTCGACGACCGTATTTGTGCGGTTTGCACCCACGCAGGCAATAACACTTTCCGGCACGATTGCGCATGTAAGTGGTACGACGCAATTTGCTGGCATTGCCCTGAGTGGAAGTGGTGTTACGCCTGCCGCAACGATCTCCGCAACGACGCTTGCCTTCGGTTTGGTGGCAATCAATGGCTCCAGCACACAATCGGTCACACAGCAATATACTATTGCGGCATCAAATCTTTCCACTTCACTTGTTATCACAGCTCCGTCGGGGCTTGGGTTGTCGCTTACGCAAAATGGCACGTTTACGCAAACACTCACGTTGCAAGCAACCGCCAATCAAATCGCTCAGACGACCATATTTGTACGGTTTGCACCCACGCAAGCGGCAACGCTTTCCGGCAATATCACCCATGCAAGCGGCACGGCGCAGTTTGCAAGTATTGCGGTGAGTGGTAGCGCCATTGCGCCCAAAGCCACAGTGACGGGAATCACGGGAACAATGGTAGATTTTGGAGCCGTCAAAACGGGGGCAAATGCTGTACGGCAGTATCGGGTGAAGGCGGAGGGAATTATTGGCAGTCTTCAAGTTACCGTGCCAACAGGGTTTACGGTATCAGGAACTCAGAACGGAGCATTCCAACAAACGATTCTCATCGCCGCCTTAGCCACGACCTTTGTTGCCGAAGGCGATGTTTTTGTGCGGTTTGCACCTACGCAGGTTGGCAATGTTCAAGGCGACATCCAGCATAGCTATAACGGTCAAACGCTGAGTACGCTGCGCGTAACAGGTGTTGCAGAAATGGGGACGGGTGTTGCGGAAGAGCTTGCGGCATCGGTGGAGGTCTATCCAAACCCCGCTTCCGATGCGGTATTCGTAGGAATGAACCTTGAACAGCCTGCATCCGTAGAACTAACCTTGCATAATCTTTTAGGGCAGGAAGTTCTGCGCGTGAGTGAAAAAGCGTCTGCGGGCAAGTATCGCACACAGCTGAGGATTGGTGCGCTT
>JANYIG010000328.1 GCA_025358765.1 Candidatus Kapaibacterium sp. | reverse complement strand
CCCCACCGTGCGAACGAGATTTCACGGGGTATGGCAGAGGTGATAACGGGAACGTCCTGTGTGGGCGCAACGTTGTAACGCGGTTGAAATTTGGGAAGATTCGCTTCGTCAATGCTTGATTTGAAGCGCTGCTTCAGCACTTCCGGGCTGACAAAAAGTGTGTAACGTCCGCACATATTCTGTTTTATGTTTGTGTTTGAATTGTTACCTTGCTTGTAAGGCTCTTCACGACCGCATTAGAACGAAAACGCATACTGTATTCCCGCCGTGAGGATAATCTGCGCCGATCGGACCGAGTAGATGTCCGTCTTGGGTGTGTACAAAAACGACGGCGAAAAACTCACTTTGAAGCCATCGAAAATCTTGTACTGCATATTTACTGCAAAATTGACTGAACTTAAACCCTCCACTTGTGTATAAAGCTTTTTGTTAAGTTTGGGGTTAGGATTATTAGTAAGCTCCAATAGTTTAGCAATGCGCTCATTTTTTACCTGCTGTGACACTAAAGAAACATCAAGAGCTGGCGAAATGGTAAATTTTCCAATACTGAAATGCATAAATGCCCCCACACCAAAATATCGAGCTGTTGTAGTTTGGTCGCCAGGCAATACGGTAAAGGATGCTGAAAAACCATAAAGGTCAAAATCTGTATCTATCGAACCCGTGAACGTATTTGTTAAATCGCCAAATATATTGTCGGGGTCGCCGGAGTAAATATCACGGTTGTAGCCAACGGCTATGGAAAGCCAGTCTATGGGCGTGTATGTTACACCAACATTCCACCACCAACCTTGAAAACTCGGCGTTTCCCGTAACGTGTTGTTTGTTCCTGCTCCTACGGCAAATCCAATTTTTTCGCTTGGGTCGTACGAAAGCCCAAAACTCGTCCCGAATGATGATTTGTCTTTGCTTACATCTGCGCCTTGCTTTGTTCTGCGGCTTGTAATCGAGGCTTTTGCACGAGCCAACCACTTTGTGTCAACTTCATCCTCGTCATCGTCTTCAGCATCACCTGTTGATGTACTGCCGTTAGCCTCCGCCGTTTTGGTGGATGTGGGAGAATTGCTGGAGCTTTTCGCATCTTTCGACGTACTTGTTTTTGTATCTTGTGCATACAGAAAATAAGGTGCAATGAGCGCTACAACAAGCGTTACCGCTATAGACAGATGGCGTATAGTAGTCAACTTGGTTTCTTTCAAAAAATGAAATGAGTATTCATGAACTTTATGGTATTCATCAGGCGATTTTATCGAGCGATACCGCGTTTGGATTGCCGTACAAAATCAACGCAATTCTGCGTCTCGGGGAATACGTCGCCACGTCCTTGCAAGAAGCGATTCATGCCGTCGGTCACATTGAAGCCCGAATGCAACATCAAGGTATATAATTCTTCCAATTCGTGGATTACTTCGTTTGGAAAGCCGCGTCGTTTTAAGCCAATTTTGTTTAAGCCCTGCACTACCGCCGGAATGCCATCTACAAGCAAATATGGTGCAATGTCTTTCACAATTTTTGTGCCGGCACCGACCATCGTATGTTTTCCAATGCGGGTGAATTGATGCACCTTCGAGACACCACCTAAAATTGCGTAATCTTCGACCACGACATGTCCACCAAGCTGCGAGCCGTTGGCTATTACCACATGATTGCCAATGTGACAATCATGCGCGGCATGACAATACGCCATAAACAAACAATCATCGCCTAACATAGTTTTGCCGCTTGCTTCCGTGCCACGATTAATGGTTGCAAACTCGCGGATGGTCGTCCTATTGCCGATAACCGCCAGCGAAAACTCACCGCCAAATTTCAAATCCTGCGGCTCACCACCAATCACCGCACCCGGATGAATCACGCAATCTGTGCCAATCCGTGCAAACCCTGTAATCACGACCGATGAACGAATTTCTGTATTGTTGCCAATTTCTGCACCTGCTTCGATAATAGAAAACGCTCCAACGCGAACGTTAGAGCCGAGTTCCGCTTTTGGAGAAACGATTGCTGTTGGATGAATAGTTGTGTTTAATTGCTGCACGATGTACCCTCGTCACTGATGAGAAAAATCATTAAAACAGTCATTGAAACAAAGCACAAAGTTAGAAGATTTGATGCGGATTTTCGAGAAAAAGTTTTTTCATTTGCACCTCGCAAACGATGAAATGCAGCCAGTTGGACGAATAATGCTGCGAAATGGGGTTTTATCTCTGCTCGTACTTTCGTATCTTTCGGAAAATCTCATGAATTGACAAAGAGTACCGAATCCTGTTTTTCACATACACGCATATACGATGAACACACAGAACAAACGCAGTAACGCTATCACAGAAGGCGTTCAGCGAACGCCAAACCGCGCCATGCTTCGGGCAGTTGGCTTTGGGGACGAGGATTTTCAAAAACCAATTATTGGTATTGCCAACGGCTACAGCACGATTACGCCGTGCAACTTAGGTTTGATGGCACTTGCCACGCGAGCAGAATCTTCGTTGCGGGAATCCGGCGCTATGCCGCAGATGTTTGGAACCATTACTGTTAGTGATGGCATTTCGATGGGAACCGAAGGCATGAAATATTCTCTTGTCTCGCGCGAGGTGATTGCCGACTCCATCGAAACCGCCGTGAGCGCTCAAAGTATGGACGGTGTACTCATCATCGGTGGTTGCGATAAAAACATGCCGGGTGCGATGATTGCGATTGCGCGGATGAATATTCCCTCGATTTTCGTCTATGGTGGTACGATTAAAGCGGGACATCATAAAGGTAAGGATTTGACGATTGTGAGCGCATTCGAGGCTGTGGGCGAGTTCAGTGCTGGGCGCATTGACGAACAGGAATTACTCGAAGTGGAGCGTAAATCGTGCCCAACGGCAGGTTCGTGTGGCGGCATGTACACGGCAAACACGATGTCATCGGTGATTGAAGCAATGGGCATGAGTTTGCCGTACTCATCCACGATGGCTGCGCCGGACAAAGAAAAAGCGGACAGTGCCGCCGAGAGCGCTCGTGTGCTTGCCGAGGCGCTCAAAAATAATATTTTGCCAAAGCAAATCATCACGCGCAAAGCATTTGAGAATGCAATCGCCGTCATCATGGCGATAGGCGGTTCCACAAACGCCGTGCTGCACTTGCTAGCGATGGCTCATGCCGCAGACGTGCCGCTTACGATTGATGATTTCGAGGAAATTCGCGGTCGTGTACCTGTGCTGTGCGATTTGAAACCATCGGGCAAATACGTTGCCACCGACCTCCACAAAGCAGGCGGTATCCCGCAAGTGATGAAGATGTTACTCGTGAATGGCTTGCTGCACGGTGACGCTCTGACGATTACGGGCAAAACTATAGCTGAAACGCTGGCAAACGTTCCCGCAGAGCCGCGTACAGACCAAGACGTGATTCGTCCATTCAATAATCCTGTGTATAAACACGGTCACTTAGCAATTTTGAAGGGAAATCTGGCAACCGAAGGCGCAGTGGCAAAAATTACGGGCGTAAAAAATCCTGTTATTACCGGTCCGGCGCGAGTCTTCGAGTCTGAAGAAGAGAGCATGAAAGCCATTTTGGATGGGTCTATTAAATCGGGCGACATCTTGGTGATTCGCTACGAAGGTCCGAAGGGCGGTCCAGGAATGCGCGAGATGCTGTCGCCCACGTCTGCCATTATCGGCGCGGGGCTGGGTGATGTGGTGGGTTTAATCACCGATGGTCGTTTTTCAGGCGGAACTTACGGCATGGTGGTTGGTCACGTAGCCCCAGAGGCGTTCGTGGGCGGCGCGATTGCCCTGGTGCAGGAGGGAGATTCGATAACAATTGATGCCGAACAGCGTCTTTTGCAACTGAACATCACCGACGAAGAATTAGAGCGTCGCCGCGCCGCATGGAAACCTCGTGAACCTCGCTATACACGGGGCGTTCTGGCAAAATACGCGAGGGTGGTATCCAGCGCAAGCATTGGTGCGGTGACAGATTAACAGGCAAACGAAAAAATGCTCGTACAAACACAACAGAGGGCTGATTCACACACGTGAGTCAGCCCTCTGCTATTGTTGAATACTTATTGTTGAATATCCAAGGCGATGCACTTTTTTCATCTCGATTTTCGCATCGTGGTGTGGAGAAAGTTTTAAGCAGAAAGTTTAAAAAAGAGTTTTTGACAATTCCAAACGCCCCGCTAAAAATATAGCCCCCTTTCGCTAAAAATATTGGACGGGTTTTAGGCTGTTTTCATAACCAAATTCTCGACAATTCCAAACGCCCCGCTAAAAATATAGCCCCCTTCGCTAAAAAGTTTTCGCCTCCACTAAAAATATGGGCTGCTTCACTAAAAACTGATTGTTTTCGCTTGCCATCGGTTGTACTTTTGTGCGTTCTACAATAGAACAGCCCACTTCGGGATTTCTGTCCGTCAGCAGGCTGCATTTGGATGAAAAGTTGAACGCCCTTCTTCCAACTGCGAATGTACGCAAAAAGCGTGATATATGGCGGACAGAGTTTTTTCTTTAACTCTTTTTTTAACGTTTAAGGAGTTTCCATGAATCACTCTTTTCGTCCACGACTTCGTGGCAATGCGCTCGTAGCGCTTACGGTATGCTCTCTGGCAGGAGCATTGTTTACAAGCTGCCAGAATGGTTTTGAGCCACAGGTGGAAGACAAAACGGGGAAAAATGCACCGCTGAATGCTGTGACGCACAAATCCTCCATTTCCGCCGCAGAAGCTACACAGCTTAATGGTCAGTTGGAAGACCTTGCGCGGAGTGTAGCCGTCACGCTTGCCGATAATCAAACGGCTACATGGTTGCATAAAAAAGCAGTGGAGCGTTTTGATGGTTGCACCAATGTTCTGTGGCGGCAACTCAGCCAAGAGAGCGCCGTGCCAACGCTGAACAAGGCGAACAAACAAGGCAAGCCCGTCGAATGGTCTGCGGCGATTATGGCAAACCACAAGGGCGCAAGCACAGGCATATTTGCTTCCAAACAGACGTTGGATGCTGCCATCTGGCGTATTTCGGAGGCTGTAGGCGGACATACGCATCTGTTCTGGGATAGACCAGAACTCTGGGATGGTCGCACAGCGCCACTTGTGGGCTATACGCCTGTGGATGTGGATGGCGACCACATCACGGAATTGGATGCGTTCGATGCGGATGGCAACAAATACAGAATCAGCGAAAAGACGGCTCTGACCCGCCCCGTTGTGATTATCACAAAAAATGAGCGGACAACAAAAGATGGACAGCTCAAAAACGGGTATGGCAAAAAAGGCAATGCTGACAGAAATACTATCCAGCTTGAAGAACAAGGTGGTTCTGGTGGCAGTGGTGGTGCTGGTGGAAGCGGACCTGGCGGCAATATCGGTCTGCGTATTGATCAGGTTGCGTTTCATTCCAGCCATGATAGCTGGCCCGGCTCTGACCCGGAATTTTATGCTGTTACGTACGATGCTGCAAATAACCGAACCAAGCTTAGTATCAATTTTACAAGTGCAAAATGCGACGGGTACTTGAAGGACCTTGGTGTTTACATCAATTGCCCTGTGGATGTCTCCGCAATTGTATATTGGGCTGAAGAAGATGATTGGCTCAATTTCAACGATGATATTCTTGAGGCTCACAGCGTCAATACAACACTTTTTGGCATTACCTTAACAGGATATGAGCCGCAGGTAAAATATATCCGCTAAACAAACAGAGTTTTTCATAAACCTTCACAGCACGGACGGACTGCATTATGTTTCGTTATCGCACGTTCGTCCGTGCCTTTATCACGACAGGTAAATTTTTATGAAGACGATAAAAACGATAAAAACGAAAAAGTTGGTTCCGCTCTCCATCCCGCTGTTGCCCTACGGCAAACAATGCCGTTTTGTGTTACATTTTGCTGCGTGTTGTACAGTAAACTTTGTTCTGCTGTTGATATGCTCCGTTACGCTTCACAGCGCGGTAGTAGCTGAAGGAACATTGTCGGGAACCATTACGGAAGCTGGCACGGGCGAATACCGCGCAGGTGTGCTTATCACGGTGGTTCAGAAATCCGATACTCGTTCTGATACGCGTTTTCCGGCACCTTTTCCAGCGCGGTCGGCACGAACAAACAAGTTTGGGTTTTACTCCATTCCCAATGTGCCAGCAGGGTCTTACACCATCACTGTGCATGGCGGCGCAGGATTCAAAAAAATTACGCGCGACGTACATCTCAACGATGAATCCTCCTTGACGATACATTTCCAGCTTGAGCGGCAGGTTGTCGTCATGCAAGAAATCAATGTGGAAGCGGAGCAATTACGAGGTATTTCCGGCATTAGCTCCATTGATATGAGTGCTGAATATATCAAGCAGTTGCCAGCGCTTGGGGGTGAACCGGATGTGTTTCGGGCGCTCCAACTGATGCCGGGCGTAAAGGCATCAAGCGAAATATCAAGCGGTCTGAATGTGCGTGGTGGTTCTGCCGACCAGACGTTGGTGCTGCTCGACGGCGCTCCCGTCTATAATCCATATCATTTAGGCGGATTTTTGAGCGTTTTTAATGCGGATGCCGTCAGCAATGTACGCTTCATGAAAGGTGCGTTTCCGGCGGAATACGGCGGGCGATTATCAAGTGTGGTTGACGTGACCATGCGCGAAGGCGCAAAAGACCAGTTCAAAGG
>JANYIG010000262.1 GCA_025358765.1 Candidatus Kapaibacterium sp. | reverse complement strand
TGGCAAAAAATTCGTCGAACGTGTTTTGCAGAAGTTTCCGAATGTAGAACGCTTGATTATCTTCTCCCGCGACGAACTGAAACAGTTTGAGATGGCGCAGCAATTCCCTGTTGAGAAATATCCCGTACTGCGTTATTTTATCGGTGATGTTCGCGATGAAGACCGCCTCATCCGTGCTTTTGAAGGTATTGACGTGGTGGTTCATGCTGCCGCACTGAAGCAAGTGCCAACTGCCGAATATAATCCGATGGAGTGCATCAAAACAAATGTACTCGGTGCCGAGAATGTTATTAATGCCGCGATTAGAGCAGGAGTAAAGCGTGTTGTGGCTCTTTCAACGGATAAGGCAGCAGCACCAATAAACCTCTATGGCGCATCAAAATTATGCTCAGATAAGTTGTTTGTGGCGGCAAATAATTTTCGCGGCAAACGCGACTTGATATTTTCCGTCGTGCGGTATGGTAACGTGATTGGCAGTCGTGGTTCGGTGATGCCCTTTTTCCTACAAAAATGTAGGGATGGTGTACTGCCGATTACCCATGACCAGATGACGCGCTTTAATATTTCCCTTGATGAAGGGGTTGATTTGGTCTTGTATGCTATTGAAAATGCATGGGGCGGCGAGATTTTTGTGCCGAAAATCCCGTCGTATAACATTCTGGATGTGGCAAAAGCGATTGCTCCAAATGCAAAGCATGAAATTATCGGCATTCGTCCCGGTGAAAAACTTCACGAGGAGATGATTACGGAAATGGATTCCTTCAATACGCTTGAGCTTGATAAATATTACATTATTGCACCATCAGTTCCACTTTGGTCACACGATGAGTACCTTAAAAAATTCAATGGAAAAAAAGTAGCACAAGGCTTTAAATATAATTCTGGTTCAAACCCCGATTTTATGACCGTGGATGATATTCGTGCTGCGATTCGTGAACATATTGACCCCAATTTTACACCACAAACATAAATTTCCATTACCGCCAGAATGAGCAATTTTGCACCTACAAAACCCATTTCTTACGGTCGTCAAACAATCACTGAAGCTGATATTGCCGCGGTGGTAGAGGTGTTGCAATCCGACTATCTCACGCAAGGTCCGAAACCGATAGAATTTGAAACTGCTTTCGCGCACTATATCGGCTCGAAGTATGCGGCTGTCGTGTCAAGCGGCGCGGCGGCGTTGCATCTCTGTGCCATGACGCTGGAGGTGAAGCCGGGAGATAAAGTTATCACGTCACCCATTACCTTTACGTCCTCGGCAAACTGTGTGCGGTACTGTGGTGGCGAAGTCGTGTTTTCCGATATTGAAGAAAGCACGTATGTCTTAGATATTCAGAAAGTCCGCACTTTGCTGGAGCGCACACCCAAAGCTGAACGCAGCGCATACAAAGGTGTTGTACCCGTGGATTTTGCAGGTTTGCCAGTAGATATGGTGGCGTGGCGTGAACTGGCGGATGAATTTGGTTTGTGGATTTTGGAAGATGCTTGCCATGCGCCTGGCGCTTCGTTTCTGGATAGGCAAGGCGTGGAGCGTCGTGCAGGCGACGGTTCGCTGGCAGACCTCGCTATTTTTTCGTTTCATCCTGTTAAGCACATTGCCACAGCCGAAGGAGGTGCGGTGACGACCAATCGTCAGGATTACTACGAGCGTATTGGTCGCTTACGAACACACGGTATCACGCGCGACCCCAATATTTTGCAGGAAAATCACGGCGGCTGGTACTACGAAATGCACGAACTTGGGTATAATTATCGTTTGACCGACGTGCAAGCTGCTCTGGGCATTGAGCAGCTCAAACGCGCCGAACAAAGTTTGAAGCGACGGCGCGATATTGCTCGCCGTTACGAGGAAGCGTTTGCTGGAACACCAGTGTTGGTACGCTCCGTACCAACAGGCTTTCATCACGCATATCATCTGTTTGTTGTAGAAGTCGCTAAACGGCGCGAACTGTACGATGCTCTGCGAACAAAAAATATTTTTGCTCAGGTGCATTATATCCCCGTCCATTTGCAACCGTATTACCGCGAATTTGGCTGGGAACGTGGCGATATGCCTGTTGCAGAAGCGTATTACGAACACTGCCTGAGTTTGCCAATGTTTCCGGCACTTACGGACGAAGAGCAGGAATATGTTATTAAAAATGTGTTGGAATTTTGCACCTAAAAGTGCAAGATTGCTGGTTCTAATTGGTTTCAGTTGGAAAAATCGGTTTTTTAGGAAGAAAAATTGCGGCTATGAACTATGACTGTCATGCCAACGGAGGTTGGCATCCATAGCAATCAAGGAAGATTCTACGCAGTTTATATGGATTCCGGCCTTCGCCGGAATGACAAAACACCTCCAACTAAAACCAATTAGAACCAGATTGTTTTTACAGAGCAACGATTTTCTTACCCGTATTCTCCGTTATGGAGAATTCTCCGTTATGGAGGTGTTATGCAAACCGTAGAATCCGACATAATTACCGAGCTTGATATTAGCCACATTATCACGGAAGATGATACGCCTGTGGACAATCTTTTCTCCGAACATCAGCAGCGGTTGCTCGCCGAATCTCTCAGCGCTGGCTGGGAAGCGCCAGACAAAGCGCCATTTCTGGCAGCGGCAAACGTAGGTGTTTTTTACGGTTTGAATATCCCGCCTGTTGTCCCCGACGTTTTCGTAAGTTTTAATGTTGCCGTTCCGCAGAATGTTTGGGAAAAACGTCACCGCTCCTATTTTGTGTGGGAATACGGCAAACCGCCAGAAATTGTCGTGGAAGTCGTTTCCAATCTCGTGGGTGGTGAATTGAGTGATAAACTCACAAAGTATGCTCAGGTCGGCGTTATTTATTACATCGTTTATGATCCAGCCGAACATTACGGCAAACCTCCGTTGCGTGTATTTGCGTTGCATAGAGGGCGCTATGTGCAACTCGAATCAACAATGTTTGAAGAATATGGATTGGGCGTAACATTGTGGCAGGGCAGCTACGGAAGTATGACGGAAGAATGGCTGCGGTGGTGCTATCCTGATGGCACTCTTGTTCCAACAGGGCGTGAACGCGCCTTAGAAGCGGAATCTCGTGCTGATAAAGCGGAATCCCGTGCTGACAAAGCGGAATCTCGTGCTGACAAAGCGGAATCCCGTGCTGAACGCCTTGCCAAAAAACTCCGCGCACTTGGTATGAATCCTGATGATGAACGGTAATGCACTGTCTCAGTTCCTTACAATGAACGTTCTCATTCGTGCGGATGCTTCTGTTCGTATTGGCAGCGGTCACGTGATGCGCTGCTTGACACTTGCTTCTGAACTTCGCAAAAATGGCGCAATAGTTGGATTTGTTTGCCGTGACTGGGCTGGCAACCTCTTTCACACTATCGAACAACAAGGCTTTCCTGTTTATCAACTTCTCCCGCTCCTCTCCGAACTACCTCACTCCGACACCGATTATGCCTCCTGGTTGGGCGTTTTGGTAGATGGTTATGGGTCGCAACGGGTTGTGCAGACGCTCTTCGCCTATCAATACCGTTGATTGACATTTCCCAAAAACGAGAATTATAGTATATTGTAGGTTCGTTATACTTGATGGGTATATACGATCACAACGACCATTTTTTATCTAATTATATCTCTTTCTATGAATCTGAACGAAATCAAAAAACATTGGGAAAGCTGGGCAACGGAGTTCGGTACTGGATTACGTGCTACTACTAAGGCAAATACTATAAAACAATTGGAAGTTGATGTATTAGTAAAGGCAATCAAAAAGACACATCTTTGGGGTAATCAAATACCCTTGAATATTCTAGATGTGGGCTGTGGAAATGGATATAACAGTTTTGCACTTTCTAATTTCTTAGAAAACTGTATGTTTACTGGTGTTGATTACTCACCATCAATGATTGAAAATGCACACAAGATTAAGAATGATGGAGGCGACAAATATCAGAATATTTCATTTGCAGTTGGTGACATGCTTGAGATGGCAAATAATAAGGATATTTCAGCAGAATATGACGTAATCTTTACAGATCGTTGTATTATTAATGTTAACCCTATTGAACTACAATTTAGAGCTTTTGACCAAATATGCACACGTTTGAAAAAAGGTGGTTATTTAATGATGCTTGAAAATAGTGTTCAGGCACATGCCCGCCAAAACGAATTACGTACATCCGTCGGACTTCCTAAGCGCCTTGTTCCAGAGTTTAATGTCTTTATTGATGAAGATAAGTTCTTGCCATATGCACAGAAAACTACAAATCTTGTGCGTATTGATGACTTCGGAAGCCTCCATGACATTATCTTATATGTCCTTGTGCCAATGGTGAATGGTGGCGAAGTGGATTACAATCATCCTATCACGAAGGCTGCAACGGAACTGTGCGTGTCGTTGCCAGATTCATATATTAACCAGTTTGGTACATTCGGACAGAATCGTCTTTGGATTTTCCAAAAGAATTAACATTCTATCTATTACTCAGCTATGTAATGTTACATTCAACAAGATGGGTGTTTTTTGATCTTGACGGTACGTTGGCAGATAATCTATCGGCAATGTACACAGTCTATGAAAATTTTCTTGAAGAGTTTGGGTGTATTGCCACCAAAGAGGAGTTTGATAGTCTGAATGGTCCATCTCTTCGGGAAATTGTGGCCATTCTCAAGCATAAATATACGTTGCTACCAACCGAGACAGAGCTTTATGATCTCTATGAACGCAAACTCGCAGAGGCGTATCATCGGTTTATTCCACCAATGCCACAAGCAGGTGATTTACTAGAACGATTGCAGAAGAGAAACATTCAGATGATGGTTGTGACATCTGCTCCTGAACGACTGCTCGAAGCATTTATTCACCGTGTTGGCTGGCAATCATATTTTCAGGAATACGTATCTGGTAACGAAGTCCAATCATCCAAACCTCAACCGGAAATTTACCACACGGCATTGCATAAAGCTCGCGTTGCGGCTGAATATGTTTATGCAGTAGAAGATTCTCCCAATGGAGTCAAATCTGCGGTTACGGCAGGGATTCCAACATTAGGGTTTGCCCATCATTATTCTTCAGACCTGCTTCTTTCCAGTGGGGCTCGCTATACAATATCACAATTACATGAGGTGATGGACTATGTTGAGTGAACATTTTAAAGAGATGTCGTATCCGATAGTCCCTGTTGCAAGTATCACCGCTGTTCACAAAGAATCCATTATAGTGCCAAATCGTTCACAACGTTCAGATATAGAGCGTCTGTGGTGTCAAGCGCTGGAACGCAATCCAGCGCTTTTTAATGATAGGGTGTTGAGTATCATTGACATTGAAGGACTTAGCAACGATGCTATATCGCCACATCTTATCCTTCATACTTGTTTTGTAGAATATAAGACAGTGATGGCTGCGAAAGATATTCCAGCACTGAATGCCATAATCTCACCAATTGGCGTGAGTGGTATTACTATCTGTAGTGATG
>JANYIG010000240.1 GCA_025358765.1 Candidatus Kapaibacterium sp. | reverse complement strand
GCTGCAAACCCGCTTGAATGCTGAACGTTCGCAGATAGCGCTTGCGGTGATAGGTCCAGACGATGCTGCACGGTGCGTGGCGTTGAAGCAAGGTGATTCTTTGCTTGTGGCGAGGCTCCGTATCACGCTTGCCGAAAGTATCATGAACCCTTCAATGACAAAACTTTTGTGGCTTGTACCGCTTGAACGCAAGCAAAAAAGCGCCTTCAAGACTGACCGTGCGTTAAACGACCCAACCACACGAAGCTATGCCACAAACGACAACGTTGCAATGATGATTCGCTTTGCGACCGCACCAACAGAAGTATTTCAGCCGCCACAGACAACACTTTTGGATTCGCTCCGAGCAACGTACATCGGCGATCAACGCATCCGCCTTGAATGGAAGGCAACAAGCCGTTTTGCGGGCATTCGTGTGGGCGACCTAAATGCAGGATTTGTGTTGCGGCGCGGGGCGCGTGGTTTGTACGATGCGGATAACGCGAATGTTCGTTTTGCCGATACGGTTGCCGATTTTCGGCGGCATTCGGCTCTGCGCGTTGCTACACTGGCTCCGCAAGGTTATACGCGAATTGACACGGTCGCAAAGCGCAACGAAACCTACGTTTATGAACTCAGCTTTTACGACGCTTCCAAGCACCCTGCAACCACCATGCTTACGGCTGCCGCCCTCGACACGGCGGACGCGATGACGAAAAATGCGGTTATTTCTGCTGCGTGGGCAAGCCCCAACCCCGCTTCCACGCAAACGTTGTTGGAATATTTCCTCGAAGACCGTGTTACGGTAAGCGCTGTGCTGTACGACTTGCAGGGCAAGCGTCTTCGTACGCTGATGGATGCCATTGAGCAAGCACGCGGGCAATACAGCACGGCGTTCGACGTAACAGCGCTTGGGCGCGGCTTTTACAGCATCGTCCTAACGGCGTATCCCACAAACGACCCGTCTGTAGAGCTTTCGCGGGCGGTGGTGAAGCTACAAATTAGTCAATAATTGTTTATTCAGTTGTCTCGTACCGCAATGAAATGGGTTTGCTTCCATAGTGTGATAATGTATATTTTGCTGCAAGCAAGTTCTGGTGCTGCACAGGAGATTGTAACCGTAACGCGCACGGTACAGCAAAATGGCGATACGCTTGTGCGAGAGCGCATGTTGGGTGAGTGGTGGTTTGGTGGCACGGGTGGTGTGAATGCTGGTACAGACATTGGTACACTCCGTTTGCCATCGCTTCCAAGCCGCACAGATTCTCGGTTAGTAGATGTAGTCGGTGGATTTGCCACGGGCTGGAATGCGGGAATACTCAGCCAATGGAAGCCGCATGAACGCCTATTTTCTGCTGTACTTGCTGCTTCAATTGATACACGCTCTGGTTCGTTCTCCACCGCTTTTGCGGACGACTCCACGCTTTCGAGCGCTGTGCGATTGCAATATCTCACGGTTTCGCCCTCGTTATGGTACAATCTTGGGTTAGCGTTTTCGGCATTCGCAGGATTTAGTGCTGAATTTCTCCTCTCCTCCGACGTTCCACAAACACGGCTTTCCACACGATTAACAAACGCTCGAAGCGCTATCACAACAGAATTCGGGCAGGCGTTTGTTGACGTAACTCGCTTTCGCGCTGGGTTTCATGCGGGTTTGGCATGGGATATCCCTTTACAACGCTCTGCGGAAGTGGCTCCAGTGAGCATTGCGCCGATGTTCTCGCTCCACTATGGCACAACAGTAGCTTCCGGTAATGGTGCATCGTGGAATACGTTATTCGCACGGCTTGGTGTGGCGGTAAAATTTGGCACATCAACCACGTCGGAACGCAGACTGCGCCCTGTGCCGATACCGCCCGTCACACCTGCCATATCTACCCCGCAGCCAATACTTCAACCAGCAAAAGATTCTGTAGTAATCTTGAATGTTGTCCCTGTACGATTGCCTGATACGGTCAGAAGCGACACGACTCACAAATTTCGTTCGCAATTGCCGCGCACTCCCTCTGCAATTCTTCCTTTGATTCCGTCGCAAATGGCGAGAATATTGGAAGTTTTGCCTCTACGAGTATTTCCCACAACGAACGCAAAAATCTTCTATTTTTCCAACTTTTTGCGTAATTTAAAAGCTGACGAATATTTTTACCCGATTGTGTGGTTTGTTCACCAACATTCTCCCATTGCCAACATCACTTCCATATCCTGCATTCATGCGTACTCTGTGCGGTACGCTTGCTGTAACGGCTCTAATGCTGGTACTCTGGTGCCTGCCATCTGTGTTGACGGCTTCGGGTTCTGAGAAGGGTTCAGCTGAAAGTGGCGAAATAATGCTTGCAAAAGCAAACGAATACTACAAGAACGGTAATTTTACACAAGCTGTCAAAAGCTATGAAACACTGACCAGCACTGGTTTTGAGTCTGTTGAAATCTACTATAATCTTGGCAATGCGTATTTCAAAACGGGCAACGTTGCAGCATCAATCCTGAATTACGAACGCGCTTTACGCCTTGCTCCAAGCGACGAAGACATTGAATGGAATCTTGCCATTGCCCACACAAAAGTCATTGATAAAATCGAACCTGCTCCGCAACTATTTCTTGTCACGTGGTGGCGTTTTGTTGTTGGGCTTGCCTCAGCTGCTATGTGGGGTTGGATTGCCGTTGCTTTTATTTGGCTGCTTGTGGGCTGCGGTGTAGCATTCATCCTTGTCAACACAAGCATTCTCAAAAAAATATTATTTACGGCTGGCATCGTGTGTTTGTGCTGTGCCGCGCTAACTATGGTATTTTCCTATCGTCAGTATCGTGTGATGACGAGCGACGGTAGCGCAATCGTATTTACGGCGAGCGTTCCCGTCAAAAGCGCTCCACAAGAAGATTCTAAGGATTTATTTGTGCTACACGAAGGCACAAAAGTAGAAATCATCGAACCGCTTGGCGAATGGAAAAAAATTCGCATCGCTGATGGCAGCGTTGGTTGGCTGCGGGCAAACACGATTCAAGTGATTTAGACACAGAGTAACATTTCGTTGATTACACTCATCTTTTCGGCAGACTCAGGGTGAAAACCGTAATCCAAAGCGAGCTTGTCAAACCATCATTGGAAGGATACCTCCATGTTTTTTGCACTTCTTATCGGATTCATTCCGAACAATAGCGCAAACCCTTGTGGGAAGGATATTTCCATGTCTTTTGCACTTCTTATCGGTATCATCGGTATCATCCTGTTTTTAATAGGTTTTTTTGGCGGCAAGGCAGTACAACGTTACCGCCCCATTCTCATTGTGTTTGGTTTGGCGTTGGTTGTGTACGGAATTCGGGCAGCCACTTGTTGACGTTAACTCGCTTTCAAGCTAAGTTTTATACGGGTTCGGCAAGCGTTCCCGTCAAAAGCGCTCCACAAGAAGATTCTAAG
>JANYIG010000206.1 GCA_025358765.1 Candidatus Kapaibacterium sp. | reverse complement strand
GTACGATTGTTGCTCGTCAGCACGAGCCGGGGGACTACAGTCTGCGGGTGAATGTTAAGGGGTTGGCTTCCGGTGCCTATTTGCTCGTGTTGACCACTCCAAGCGCTCGTTTGACCCAATCCCTTGAGGTGGTGAGGTGAGTCATTAGAGTTTATTCCGATTACTTTTGTATGTCATTCCGATCCCCAGCCCTCGCTGGGATAAACTCTGGCTGGAATCCAGATGTAGTGCGAACTGTGGTTGCCAGCCAGTTTACCCCAGCGAAGGCTGGGGCTGGCAAGACAGCTCTGTACAATAAGCTGACTTGTTTTCAGGCGGCGAACAACACGTCACAATATCCATTCATTTGCTTCTTGTCGTTTGCTGTTGATAGACAAACCCACCCACGACAACGCCGCCCGCACCCAAAAGGGCAACCACAAATGGATACCAACTTGGCTGTGCTATAAACGCCGCCGTCTCCGCCGCTGCACTTAGGAGCGACGCGGCAAAACTCACAAACAGGAATATTGCTGCCAACGCACCCGCATGTATCAACGGCGAATGCGGCGCAATCCTCGCCGTCACATACCCACCGATAACCGCAAACACAAGGCTATAGGACAGATTGAGGACGAGATACGTCGTGGTCGGTTCAGGCAGAACCTTCGATGCCACAAGCGTTGCCACAATCACCAGCGCTGCAACCAGCGCATAACCAGCCAGAACCGCACGAATACTCTTTAGCATAGTAGATTTGAAGATGATGGTTGGTTTGAAATTAAGCTGAAAATTACGGAAAAGTTTCAAAACAATAGATTCAATCTCGAACGAGAAGGGAATGAATCTGAGAGTGCGAACACTTCTGTAGGTACTTGATTTGGAGTTGTACTGTAGCCCCTTTTTCCTTTTTTTGCCTCTTTTTTACCGCTTACCCATCCTATTGACCGCTTACCCAATTTTTCTTCTCTTTTCCTTGCGGCAACTATACTTTTGTTGCATGGAAAATTACATTATCATTATTGAGCAGTACGAGATTCCGGGTGGGAAAATTTACGGGGCATTTGCGCCCGACGTTCCTGGATGCGTTGTTACCGGTAAAACACTTGAAACCACGCTTGATCAAGTGCGCTCAAGCCTTCGGTCATCGTTGCAAAATATCGTTACGACAGGACAGAAGCCGCCCGCACCAAAGAGTTTCGAGGAATGTGAAAAGCTGTATCGCGAAGCCGGAGAGCCGTTGGAACGCGATAATATCATCGTGACTGTTCTTCCGCGTCTCGACGAATAGAAGTTCTCCTGCGCCTCTGTCGTACCAATACTGTGCAACTATCGTTCCATTTGCAAACCGAGAAAAAACATTTATCACATCGTTAGCAGCATATATTATGTACTCAGGATTCCCAACATACCGCGCCGTTCGTATAAACCGAACTTTTTCTGGTCGCCGATTTTTTTCGGCGATATTGTTTGTTGCGCTTCTTGGTGTGCTCATTGCGCTGTTTGCGGGGCGTGCTCACGCGCAGCCCATCGTCAGCACCCGCAGCCCCATTCGACATCTGAACACCGCGCCACTGACGGCAAACATTGACGTGTCCTTCACGCAAAACGTCACGGCAGCCACAGGTTCAGCCAATGTGCTGAAGGTGTATGGTATGATGACGGGGCGGCTTTCGGGTGCATACTCCAATCCAGGCGCGAATCAAATTCAGTTGAACCCGACGAATAATTTCAAGCCGGGAGAAATGGTCTTTGTCTCGGTGACAAACGCGCAAAACTTGGCGTTCACGCCCGGTCGCCCGGAGGTGTATTCATTTTTTGCTCTCGCTGGTAGCGGTTCAGCTAATTTTACAACTCAAACGTCCGGTTCGCCCTTTGCTGCCGGAACATTTCCCTCGCAGTTGGCGTGTGGCGATATTGATGGTGATGGTGATATAGATATTGTAACAGCAAACCCGAACTCGAATAATGTTACTGTCTTTTTGAACAATGGTTCGGGGGTATATACACCGCATCCAAGCTCTCCTGTTTCAACCGGAGGCTTGCCCGTAGGCATTGCCCTTGGCGATGTGGATAATGATGGGGACTTAGATATAATTACCGGGCATTTTTCATTAACAAGCGTTGCCGTTTGGCTTAATAATGGCACAGGTACGTTCACTGCGGCGGTAGGTTCACCGTTCTCAACAGGTTCCGGTACGCCATATGGCGTTGCCGTCGGTGATGTTGATGGTGATGGTGATTTGGATATTGCTACTGCCAACCGTACCACAAGTAACGTATCAATACTCCTCAATAATGGCTCTGCTTCATTTAGTGTTGCACCCGGTTCGCCGTTCGCAGTAGGAACGCAGCCGTTTCGTCTTACATTTGGCGATGTAGATGGCGATGGAGATTTAGATATAGTAACACCGAATCAAGCTGGTCCGGGCGATGTCTCTGTTTTGCTGAACAATGGTCTTGGCAAATACACCACCGCTCCCGGTTCGCCGTTTACCGTAGGAGCAAATCCGCAAGGCGTTAGTTTGGGTGATGTGGATGGCGACGGAGATCTGGATATGGCAGTTGCTAATGGCAGTGCTACGACAATCTCACTCCTCTTGAACAATGGTGCGGGTGTGTTTTCTACCGCACCAGGCTCACCATTTGCTGTAGGCTCAAATCCCACGAGCGTTGTCTTTGCTGATGTGGATGGCGATGGGGACTTAGATATAGCTGCGGGAAATGTTTCATCGAACAACGTCGGCTTGTTGCTGAATAACGGTGTGGGCGGTTTTTCCCTTGCATCCGGCTCACCCTTCGCGGCAGGCGGTAATGTACGCGGAATAGTTGTCGCTGATATGGACGGCGATGGGGATTTAGATATAGCAACCGCAAATAGTAACACGAATAACATCACGGTTCTTGCAAATTTTAAGCCCGCACCAACTATCACTACCTACGCTCCTACGGTGAATGTCAATACCGCCGCGCCCGCTGCACCCATTACGCTCACGTGGTCGGCAAACGTGACGGCGGCAACGGCTTCGCTCGCAGATATGAAGGTTTTTGGCGGGATGACAGGGCGCTTGAGCGGCACGTACTCGCAGCCGGCGGCGAATCAATCGCAACTCCAGCCGACGGGTAATTTCAAACGTGGCGAGCTTATATCGGTAACGGTCACCAATGCTCAGGCTTCACCGTCTTCGACACCGGCAAGACCAACGGTGTATCAATTCCGTGCGGCGGCGGGCGTGGGTCCGGCGACGTTCGCTCAAACATCTACTCTACTGCCAGGAGGTGCGAACGCATGGTCTGTTTGTATGGGCGATTTTAATGGCGACGGTGCTCTCGACATTGTCTCGGCAAATGGTGTTTCGAACAGTGTTAGCATTTTTGTCAATACCGGCACCGGCTCATTTGCTGCGCCGACTACCGTAGGGTCAGGAGGGACAAATGCGCAGAATGTGATAGCCCGAGATTTTAATGGTGACGGCAATCTTGATCTTGCCGTCACAAATTATTCAAGCAATCAACTGGGCATTCTGCTTGGAAACGGTGCAGGAGGATTTGCGGCGGCGGTAAGTTATACAACGACAGGGGGCGGCGCTTCCGGCTTGGATGCCGGCGATATTGATGGCGATGGTGATCTTGATATTGTTGTTGCCGGTCAAACGACGGGGGCGTATATCCTTTTTAACAATGGTTCCGGAGTATTTTCCGCTCCTACGTTTTATGCGGTCGGAACGAATGGTCCCGGCGTTGTATTTGGAGATTTTGATAATGACGGCGACCTCGACTTTGCGGTGGCAAATTTAGTAGGAAATAATGTCAGCATTCGTTTCAATAACGGCTTAGGAATATTCGGCGGAGCCGTTACGTATGCGGCAGGAGCTGGCCCGGGGGCAATTGTTACGGGGGATTTTGACGGCGACGGCGACCTTGATATTGCCGTGTCGAATTGGGGAACGTCATTTATAAATGTTCTGATGAACAACGGCAGCGGTGGGTTTCCCTCAACGGTAGCGTATCCCGCCGTTCCAACAACCGCCCCGGCTGTTCTCTCAGTGGGCGACGTTGACGGCGACGGCGATTTGGATCTGATTGTCCCTGATGCGGGTAAAAGTGTAAATGTATTATTAAATTCGGGAACGGGAACCTTCGGCGCGGCGGCGTCGTATTCGACGGGCGGCGGCGCAGTAACCACCCAACAGGCGGTTGTGGGCGATATTGACGGCGATGGCGATCTTGATATTGCGGCGGCAAACATCACCTCCAACAATATTATCATTTTCAAAAACGGCATACAGCCTGTGTTGACGACCCTTGCGCCCGTGCGCAACACGAACACCGCCGCGCTCGCGGCAACTATTAGCCCCACATACAACCAAACGATGACGACGGCGACAGCGTCGGCTCCGGTAATGAAGGTTTTCGGCGGGTTCACGGGTTTGCGGACGGGCGCGTATTCGGGTGGCGGCACGGTCACGCCCGTGATGACACCAGCGGCTCCGTTCCGGCGCGGCGAGCAGGTATGGGTAACGGTGACGAACGCACAGACGAGCCTTGCGGGCAGCGGCGGGATCGCGGCACGTCCGACGGTGTACGGCTTCCGTGCGGCGGCGGGTGTGGGTCCGGCGACGCTGTATCCAGCACCCGGGTTTACGTTTAGCGGGTCGGGGTTCAATAATTTTATTTCCGGGGATTTTGACGGCGACGGCAACCTAGATCTTGCAACCAATGACCCTAGCGGATCTGCTGTTGCGCAGACGTATTTGGGAAATGGTTCGGGCAGTTTTACGTTTACTCCCGCATATAGTGGTGGACCGACAGTCAACCGAGGCATGGTAGCAGGCGACTTCGACAACGACGGCAGACTAGACATTGCCGGATGCGACATCGCAGGCGGTCAAGTACGCATACTCCGCAACAACGGTGCAGGTTTTACTGCGCTTGCGTCTGTTCCCTGTTCCAATGCATACATCATAAAAACAGCGGATTTCAACGCCGACGGAAACCTTGATTTGGCAGTGGTGGATGTGTGGAGCAATCTAATTCGTGTGTACTCTGGTAACGGCGCGGGCGGCTTTGCCCTCAGTTCAACCTTAGCCTTTGGGGGGAATATTTACGGTATGGAAGTCGGGGATTGGGACAATGACGGCGACATAGACATCATCGGCGGTACGGACGGCATTAACCAAATACGCACGTACCTCAATAACGGTACCGGCACTTTTACAGTCGGTCAGACGACAGCGGCATCGTTTCCGGTCTATAATCTAAGAGCCGCCGACATCAATAACGACGGTCAACTTGATATTCTCTTCTCCGGCAACACATCCTCGCTTGCACAAATGACGAACAGCGGCGGGACGTTTGGCGCGATTATCACTGTTGCAAGTGGAATGACGACAGCAGACCTCGCCGATGTCGGCGATATGGATGGCGACGGAAGCATAGATGCGGTCATTACCGGTTCAGGCGGAATAGCAGTATTGAGAAACACCGCAGGTGTGCTTGCGCCGGCGTTTGCGCTGAATGCTGCCGGTGTTGGTTTAGTATTCCAAACCGTCTTAGGCGATTTTGACGGCGACGGCGACCTTGATGCTGTAAGTGCGGCGGGTACGGTAGCAACGCTGTTCCGAAACGGCACCCAGCCAGCTCTTACAACCCTTGCGCCCGTGCGGAACACGAATACGGCAGCAGTTGCGGCAAGCATCAGCCCGACCTTCAGCCAAACCATGACCACCGCAACGGCATCGGTGAATGCCTTCAAGGTATGGGGCGGGTTTTCGGGTTTGAAGGCGGGAACATATTCGGGCGGCGGAACGGTTACACCGTCTCTTGCGCCAACGACGGCATTCCGTCCGGGCGAGCAGGTGTGGGTAACGGTCACGAATGCACAGACGAGCCTTGCGGGCAGCGTTGGTATTGCGGCACGTCCGCAGGTGTATGGCTTCCGCACGGCAGCGGGCACGGGTCCCGCGACGTTTGTTGCAGGATCGGCTCCGGCTGCCGGCGGTGTGCAACCCGATGGCATCGCGCTCGGCGATATTGACGGCGACGGCGATTTGGATATGATTATGGGGAACTACAACACCAACACCGCCAGCGTTTTTCTGAATAACGGCTTGGGTTCATATGCGGCGGCGATTAATTATCCGGCTGGAACGAACCCTAAACAGGTTGTCTTGAGCGATATTGACGGCGATGGTGATTTGGATATGATTGTGGTAAATGCGGGTAGTGCCGACGTGAGTATTCTAAAAAATAACGGAGCGGGAGTCTTTGCGGCGGCAGTGAATTATGCAGCGGGAACTTCGGCGCAAAACGTCGCCGTGGGCGATGTGGACGGCGACGGCGATTTGGATTTGGTCGTTGCCAATTATGGCGGTGCCAACGCAAGCGTTCTCTTTAACAACGGATCGGGAGTCTTTGCCGCACCGGTCAACTATAGCATCGGAACAAATCCCTCGGGCGTTGCGCTTGGCGATGTGGACGGCGACGGGGATTTGGATATGGTGATTGTTAATTTTACCAATGTGCAAGTATGGTTCAACAACGGATCGGGGGTCTTTGCCGGAGCGGTGAGCTACGGAGCGGGAACAAGCCCCTGTCATGTCGCTTTGGGGGATGTCAATGGAGACGGTACTATCGATATCGTTGTGGCAAATAATGGCAGTAGTAACGCAAGCGTTCTTTTGAACATCGGCACGGGCAGCTTTTCCGCTGGGGTCAATTATCTCACGGCTCTGCAGTCCAATTGGGTCGGCTTAGGCGACTTCGATGGCGACGGGGATTTGGATATGGCGGTGGCGAACAGAAACGGTAACAGCGTGAGCGTACTTCTGAATATCGGTGCGGGCGTGTTTGCCGCGACTATCAATTACGCCACCGGGATTGACCCTTGGGGGCTGGCGATTGGCGACATTGACGGCGATGCTGATATGGACATTGTTACGGCAAACACCAGTAGTAGTAGTGTTTCTATTTTATTCAATCAGCCCATTCCCACGGTCTTCTACTACCGCACCGGCGACGCAGGATTACCCGCGAATTGGTTCAATACATCCAATCCAACAGGTGGAACAGCGGCAACCTCGTTCAACAGCCCCGCAACGGACTTCTTCGTCATGGGCGGCGGCGCAGTGACGACCGCAACTGTCTTAACACCGTTCACGATTGGCGCAAACGTAAGCCTGCACGTTACTTCGCCGTCGGTGCTGGCGGTCGCAAACGGCATTACCGTGAGCAACAGCGGCTTTTTGAATGTGTCCGGCGCGACGCTGGCAGGCGCAACACTGCGGCTTGTGGGAACGGCAGCGATTGCCAATAACCCCGTTACCTACTGGGGAACAACCGCCACGCTGGAATATGCCGGAGCAACCGCCCGCACCACAAGCAATAGCGAGTTCCCCGGACCAATGCCCGGCTCTATTGTTGTGAACAATGCCGGCGGCGTAACGCTTCATGCTAACAGGCAAATAAACGGCGCATTCGCGTTGCAATCAGGAACGCTTGACATAAGCGGTCAAACGCTGCAACCCAACGGCGTTATCACCTTTTCGGGTGGCACTATCAATGGGAATGTTAGTTCAGGGCTGACGATTACCGGCAGTGGCAACATCAACGGCAATGCGCTTTTCGGCGCAGCGCCCCTCGGTACGCTGACGATGAACCGCGCCGGCGCAACGCTGACGCTTGGTTCACCGCTCAACCTAACGGCAGCAAGCGCATTGAATCTTTTGCAGGGCTATGTGAAAACAACCCCCGCGAACATCCTTTCGGTAACGAATATCCTTAACTCTGCTATAACGGGCGGCAGCGCTACCTCGCACGTGGCAGGACCGCTTCGCCGTTCGCTTTCGATACCAGCAAACACGTATCCGTACCCTGTGGGCGGCGGCACGGCGGCGAGCTACATTCCGTTTCAGTTGAGTTATACAGCAGCGGGGAGCGCAACATACGAAATAGAGCCATTCCTTGCAGCATCGGGCGGCACGGAAGCGGGCGTGCTTGGCGCGGGAACGCTTTCGGTAACGGAGTATTGGCGCGGAACTCTGGCGGGCGGCACACTCACGAATGCCGGACTGACCTTCACGCGCACCGCGCCCGCGCTTATTGCCAGCAATCGTCTTGGCGAGGCTACAACGGCAGGCGGCACATACGCGGGCATCAACGGCAATACGCTGAGTACCGTAGCTGCGCCAAATATCAATAACACCACGCCTTACGCAACATTGAACGTGGGAACGCTATTTTATGCCATTGGTGGTGCTGCTGCACCTCCGATAGTAACCGCGCTTTCGCCCCTGCGAAATTTTCCCGCTGCCACTCCGGCTACAAGCCCTATCAGTATAACGTTCTCGCAATCATTGACCAATTTTGCTTCGCGGACGTGGGGCAGTATGACAGGTCAAAACCTGACGGTAACAAGTTTTGCGGCAAACACCGGCACACAAACAGGTAATAATTTCAAATCCGGTGAAAAAATCCAAACAACCGTAATGACCGGCACATCAAGCGCGGCAGGATTTCTTGCCACGCCTCACGTCTATGAATTCCGCGCCGGAGCCACGGGCGGCACGGGGAATTTTATTGATGCGCGGCGGTATCCCACTCCTACTGCCACAGGTACATTGAATGTCGTGATGGGCGAGTTTGACGGCTCTCCGGGACTTGATATGGCGGTGTCGGCAGGTAATACGGTGCGCATTTATCGCAATGATGGTACAGGACAATTCTCCAGTGCGGGCTTTCTTCCCGTCGATGTGAGCGTCGGTGCTAACGCATTTAGTATGAGTACAGGCGATTTCGACAACGACGGCGATCTTGATATTATGGTAAACTGCCAAGTCGCCGGACAAGTCTGGATGGTGCGTAATGACGGCGGCGGAGTGTTTACGCCCCAACTGAAAATCGCTTCAACGGGCTATTTGCGTTTAGTGGTTGCTGATTTCGACGGCGATGGCGACCTTGATTTTGCGAATAACATCAATGGCGGCGGCGGTAGCGTTCGCTTGTATTTGAATGATGGTGTGGCAAATTTCAGTCCCGGTGCAGTCATTGTCATAAATAATATAGTAGGTCTGGATGCCGCTGACCTCGATAACGACGGCGATATAGATATGGTGATGGGCAGCGATGTTACCGGGCAAGTATTCTATGCACTCAATAACGGTAACGGAACATTCGCCGCACCAGTGCTTATCGGTGGTGCAGGAAATATCTATAATCTGCAATCGGGCGATGTGAATGCGGATGGTTTTGCGGATATTATCAACACCAACACTGTCGGCAATCAAATTTTCCTGCGTATTCGTACTGCACCGCTTACCTATACGCTTACGACGCTCACGTTGCCGGGTTCGGGGCGCTTTATCACACGCTTGGATGATATTGACGGCGACGGCGATTTGGATATTACTGCTATCAATACCGACCAAACCTCGCTGAATTATGCTAATATGTACGTGCTGAAAAACGACGGTGCGGGCAACTTTACCGTATTTTCCTCGAATCGCCTTGTTGGCTCCACTTCCACCGAAATTGGTATCTTTGCCGCCGGCGACCTCGACGGTGACGGAGATATAGATTTCGCTGTGCCAAAATTTTATGATAAACAACTCACAGTTGTCTTCAACCAATCTCCCGAACTCAAAGTCACAAGCACCGTTCCGACAATGAACGCTGCCAGTGCCATTGAACCAATCACCATCACACCCACTTTCAACATGGCTGTCACAGCAGCTACGGCAACGCTTGGCGGCGGACAAATTCGTATTTTGGGGAATATGTCTGCTTTGCGTAACGTCGCAGGCGGTGGTGCATGGGGCGGTTTGACCTTTACACCAAACAATATTCCAACGCGCAGCACAAAATTTTTCCCGGGTGAAAAGGTAGATTTCATTGTTACCACACTTGCTACAACCGCACCGAATAGTTTGATTCCGGTGACGACAGGCACAGTGCGGCAGTTCACGGCACGGGCGGGCGTTGGTCCGGCTACCTTCCCTATACAAACCTCCGGCTCGCCGTTTGCTGTCGGGACAACTCCGTACACTGTTGCCATTGCTGACGTAGATGGTGATGGTGACCTTGATATGGCAACGGCAAATTTTGGTTCGGCTAATGCAACGGTATTGCTGAATAATGGTTTTGGGACATACTCGCCGGGTTCGACGTTAGCTGCGGGTACAAACCCAATCGCTCTTGCTTTTGGCGATCTTGACAATGACAACGATATGGATTTGGTCGTGGTTAATCAGGCTTCCGGCAATATCACGGTATTCCAAAACACAGGCGGAGGAGTATTTGCAGCTGTTGTAGGCTCACCGTTTGCCGTCGGCGGTACGTTGCAGGGCATTGCGCTCGGCGATGTGGATGGCGATGGTGATATAGATATTACCACCACAGAAAGCGGGACTTCATCGTTGATAGTACTACGTAATAACGGTGCGGCTTCATTTGCTCCTGCCTTAGCATTTGCCGGAGGCGGTACGTCGGCGCTGAGTGTTGCTTTGGGCGATGTGGACGGCGACGGTGATCTTGATGCTGTCATGGCAAATCAATTTTCCGGCAATGTTTCTGTCTTGCTAAACAATGGGCAAGGAAGTTTTGCACCTATCCTTGGTTCTCCTTTTGCATCCGGTGGTGCTAATCCTGTCGGTATTACTTTGGGTGATGTCGATGGCGACGGCGATTTGGATATAGCAGTTACCCATAATAGTTCGAACGCTGTGGGAGTTTTGCTCAATAACGGTACAGGTACATTCGCACCTGCTCTCGGTTCTCCTTTTGCAGTGGGCGGTGTGCAGCCTTGGTCTGTTGCACTTGGCGATGTAGATGGTGATGGCGACCTTGACATAGCAACAGGAAATCTTACCTCCAACAATGTCAGCGTTCTGCTTAATAACGGTTCCGGCGCTTATACTCCGGCTATTGCCTCGCCATTTGCCGCGGGAACGAATACCTACGGTGTTGTTTTTGGCGATGTGGATGGTGATGGCGACGTAGACATTGTCGCAGCAAATTCGGGTTCCGCTAACACGTCTATTCTTCTCAATCAAAACTCTCCTGCGCGAGCAGGTTTTGGGCAGGCACTGACGTTTAACGGGACAACACAAGATGTAACGGCGACCAATCCGGTGTTCGACATTGCGGACGGAACGCTCGAAGCGTGGATACGCCCGACATGGTCGGCGGGCGCGCCATCGAATAACCCGTCTTTTTTCGCTATTCGCAACGGGGCGATCACGCGGTACAGCTTCCATATTGACCGCAATTACAACGCCCTGTATGTGTGGAATGGCTCATTAGCAACCTTTCCGTATTCCTTTGCCCAAAACCAGTGGTACCATATTGCGTTCACCGTTGGCGGTGGTGTTGCTAAGTTATATGTGAATGGCATACGTATTGGTTCACCCGTCGCCTACGGACCAGGCCCGGCAACCGGCGGACAAGTTAATATCGGGTTTGCCCCTGCCTCCCCAGAGCCATGGCAAGGCGACATTGACGAAGTACGATTATGGAACGTAACCTTGCCTCAAAGCACGGTCAACACGTACAAAGGCGTAGAAATCAGCGCAACGCACCCGGATTGGGGCGGGTTGTTGGGATACTGGAAGTTCAACGAGTACAGCGGCACGGCGGCTGTGGATAGCAAAGCAGCAAACACGGGTACGCTCGTGAACGCGCCCGTGCGGACGCTTTCCTCCACATCGTGTTCGATGGTCGCTGTGCCGACGGCGGGTGTGGGGACAAGCGCGGAGTTACCGGCAATGGCGTTTATTGTGCCGACCTACACGCTTGTGGGCGCCAACGGCGGCGCTACGCTCGGTACCGTCGGTGTGGTGGGTAACATCGCCACCTACACCCCGAGCGCAAGCGTTGCGGCAAACCTGACTGATACGTTTACCTACAAAGTCAGCGACGGCTCAAGCGTGAGTACGGCAACGGTTACGGTGCGTTTCCGTCCGGCGATAACCACAACCGTGCAAAACGTGGCGGCAACAGTTCCGACACCACTGACAACAGCGGCAGCCTTGAGCGGCAGCGTATCGCCTGTTGTGTGGCTCTGGTCGCCGACAACGGCGCTCAGCACAACAGCGGTACAAGTACCAACGATAACCACCGGCATCAACCGCACCTATACTGTTTCGGTGAGCGATGCCTACGGATTTACGGCTTCGGGCGTGGTCAACGTGTTCCGCTTTGGCACGGTGAACGTAACAGGAATATATCCACCCGCCAACAGCGTGAATGCCGTTTTGAACAGCCAACCACGCGCGGAGTTTTCGCAAGCGGTTACCACCGCAAGCATGGAGGTATTTGGCGGGCTTACGGGCAAACGCAGCAACGCCGGTTTTGGCGTATCCGGCTCTGTCGCACAGTTCGCGCCCGCATTACCCTTCCGCACCAGCGAACTCGTTACTGTTATCATTAGTACCGCCACCAGTACCAATGGCGCATTGTTATCAAACCCGTACGTGTACAATTTCCGCACAGCGGCTGGCACGGGACCGGCAAAGTTCTACGAGATTTCTACGCCTGCGGTTGGCACTACGCCAAGCGCACTCGCCATTGCCGACCTCAACGGCGATGGTAAAACCGATGTCATTGTGGCAAACACGGGTTCCAACACGATAACAGTCCTCTTTGGCAATGGCGACGGCACCTTCAGCGCGGGCGGTACGATTGTAACGGGCAGCGCCCCCAAAGCAGTAGCAGTGGCAGACTTCGATGGTGATGGGGATATGGATATTGTGGTCGCCAACAGCGGTGGGACAACGGTGGCGGTGCTAACCAACAACGGCGTAAACAGTGGCTCGTTCAGCCTTACAAGCACATTGGCGGTGGGCGGCAGCCCGACGGCGCTCGCGGTGTCGGACTTCAACGGTGACGGGCGGTTGGATGTTGCTGTTGGCAACTCCGTCGGCGGTGTGGATATGTTC
>JANYIG010000201.1 GCA_025358765.1 Candidatus Kapaibacterium sp. | reverse complement strand
CTTTATCCTTCTTTTCGGCAGCGTATTTATTCTCGCGGTAGGCGGCTTTTTTGGTGTTTTCGTCGTTCACGAGCGAGTCGCGCAGAGCGATGTAGTCTTTGTAGAGGGCAAGCGCCTTCAAGCCGTCGCCCTTACCGGCGTATGCCTCACTGAGCGCCTTCAGCGCGTCGCGTTTGTCGGGGCGGTCGCCAATGCTGTCCGCCAGCGCAACCGCTTGCGTGCCATACCGCACGGCTTCCGCGTAGTTGCCGCGAGCGGTGGAAAGTTGCGAAAACAGGTACAAGCCAAAAACAGACCAGTCTTTAGATTCGAGAGCGGCAGCAAGCGCCAGTCCTTCCTCCAGAGCCGCTTGTGCCTCGTCGAAGCGTCCGAGCCGTAAATTTGATTCCCCTATGTTCAGAAGAATGCCCATTGTTTGCCCTTTATCCTTCAGTTCCGTAGCGATAGCAAGCCCCTTGCGGAAATAGACTAATGCCGAGTCGTATTTGCCTTGCTGCAAATAGATGTTGCCGATGTTGTTGATTGTGATTGCCACACTTCGTTTGTTGCCGAGTTCTTCCTGCAGGGCAAGCGCTTTGCGCTTATACTCCAACCCGGAGGCATAATTGCCCATTTCGGTGTAAATACTTCCAAGGTTCAATAACCCACTTGCAATCCCCTCCTTGTCGCCCGTTTCTTCCGAGAGCGCGAGCGCCTTGAACTGGAAGTCCAACGCCGCGTCGTAGTTCCCCTGCCGCCACTGTACGGTTCCCATATTGTTATACGCCGCCGCTTCTTGTCGTTTGTCGCCCGCCGCACGAGCGAGCGCGAGCGCTTCCTCTGCCGCGCGTTGGGCTTCCGGGTAGGAGCCTTGGACTCTGTACGCTGCCGCAATCTGATTTTTCGCCCGCGCCGCTCCGCTGTTGTCGCCGAGCCGCAGGGCGAGCGCGTACGCTCCTTCGGCGGTGGCGCGTTGCATGGCGGGGTCTCCGCTTTGTTCTTGGGCAAGGTCGTTCATCAGGCGGACTTTGGCGGTGTCGTCCTTTGCGGTTTTCAGGAGCGTTTGCAGGGAGTCGAGTTTTTTGGTTTGGGCGCAGAGCGTGCCTACGGCAACGGGCAGTGCGAGGAAGAGAAGAAAAACAAAACGAAGCATAGAGGCAAAAAAATGATGTTTGGGATAAGGAAGCGTACAGCCCGCGCGGAAGCGTGCAGCCCGCGGGGATATTTGCGTTGTATTTGCCGGCTGTCGCCTTCTTCGGCGGCTGTCGGCTGGCTTTTTGCGTGCGAGAAGAAGATAGCGTACAGCCCGCTAAGAAGCGTACAGCCCGCGGGGATATTTTACCACATCCGCAGCATGTTCGGCAAAACACGTAATGTTGCTGGCAGCCGCCCCGGTCCTTCGCCATCTACATCTAACAAAACAGGCTCATTGCCAATCGGCTCAATGAAAACATGTTTCCCCTGCATCGAAAAAACATCGGCATCGTGCAAATGAGTACCAGTGTAGAGGTGGCTAAGTTTCCATGCGGCTTGTAGGCGGCTAATATTTCCCATCACCACAATGTCAAACAAGCCGTCGTCCGGCTGCGCGTCAGGTGCAACGTGCATCCCCGCACCAAAATATTGCCCGTTTGCCACCGCAATAGCGCGGATAGAGAGTTCACGGATGAACACACCGTCAACGCTGATGCGAACGCTCTTGTTCCGGTAGGCAACAAGCGCACTGGCAGATGCAAGGAAAAACGCCACTTTGCCACCGAATTTTTTGAGAAAACTCGCACGGTTGATGTGCCGCACCACAATACCGCTCATGCCACAACTGGCTATGTTTGCGAAGTACATCGTAAACGGTGTGTCGTCCAACCGAAAAAAACTCAGTTTGCCGAGATCAAGTAGGCGCGGGGCTTGCGCGAGGCGGCTCGTGATATGCTTCACTGCTTGTTCGCGGTCAGTAGGAATGCCCAATGTGCGGGCAATATCACTGCCCGTACCGGAAGGAATGAACGACACAGCCGCGTCAGGGTTCACGGGGCGGTCGTTCACAAAAAAGCCGTTCACCACCTCGCTAAACGTGCCGTCGCCGCCGATGGCGATAACGTGGTCGTAGCCGTCCCGCAGCGCATCGAGCGTGAGCAACGTTGCGTCCTTCACGGCGCGGGTGAACACGACATCGTTTGCCGCATCGAACGCGCCGAGATGCTGTGTGAGCAAGCGTTCGGTGTCGTGCCACGTTTTGCCTGTGCGACCGTTGCCGGAAGCAGGATTGAGAATGATTTTATGACGCATAGTGAAGGTTGATAATATAGTTCATATCGTTCTTCCCAAAAAATGAGACAAATAATTTGGTGATTTATAGTGATCAATATGCTTGCCAAAGCGCTCTGCCAAAGCCTTTGCACACATAAAAACATCTTGGAAATCTTCAGAGAAACAAATAGTCATTCGGATTTTTCAATCGTTGTTTTCAAACTTTGTTTGTTCAAAAGTCATGGTTTGCGTAGTTTTGAGTTTCTATAGCAGTTCTGCTGCTTCAAATGCGAACTATAATTCCGAAAAATACAACTCATACAGCTTTTTCACACTCAAATTCTTGTAACCCGCTATGAATGAAGGTAGCATCGTACAGGTGATTGGTCCCGTTGTGGACGTAGAATTTTCCGCCGGCACATTGCCGAGCATTTTGAATGAACTCCGCATTCCGCGTACCTCTGTCGAGGACGGCAAGGAAGAAATTCTTGTCTGCGAAGTGCAACAACACTTGGGCGAATCCCGCGTTCGTGCAATTGCGATGGATTCTACCGACGGCTTAACACGTGGCATGAAAGTTCAGGATATGGGTCTACCGATTTCGGTTCCCGTTGGTCCGGAAGTGCTTGGGCGTTTGTTCAACGTAACGGGCAAGACTATTGATAACAAGCCGTTTGCAACGCCGAAAAAAACAGCACCTATTCACCGTGCACCGCTTGACTTCGCTTCGTACACAACGAAAAAAGAGATGTTCGAGACCGGCATTAAGGTGATTGACCTTATTGAGCCGTTCACGAAGGGCGGAAAAACGGGGTTGTTCGGTGGTGCTGGTGTAGGCAAAACGGTTATCATTCAAGAGCTTATCAACAACATTGCCAAGCAACACGGCGGGTATTCGGTGTTTGCGGGCGTGGGCGAACGCAGCCGTGAAGGAAATGATTTGTACCTTGAGATGACGGAATCGGGTGTTATTAACAAAACCGCAATGGTGTTTGGGCAGATGAACGAACCACCGGGTGCACGTGCTCGCGTGGCGCTCACAGCGCTGACGATGGCAGAATATTTTCGTGATGAAGAAGGTCTTGATGTATTGCTTTTTGTGGATAATATTTTCCGTTTCACGCAGGCGGGTTCTGAGGTTTCGGCGCTTTTGGGTCGGATGCCTTCGGCAGTGGGCTATCAGCCAACGCTTGCGACGGAGATGGGGATACTTCAAGAACGCATTGCTTCAACGACAAAAGGCTCCATCACGTCCGTACAAGCTGTGTACGTGCCTGCGGATGACTTGACCGACCCTGCTCCGGCAAACACATTCGTGCATTTGGATGCAACGACGGTACTTTCGCGCCAAATCTCGGAGTTGGGTATTTATCCGGCGGTTGACCCGCTTGATTCCACGTCGCGTATTCTTGACCCGCTTATTATCGGTGAGGATCACTACAACACAACGGTTCGTGTAAAACAAGTTCTCCAGACGTACAAAGATTTGCAAGATATTATCAACATTCTCGGCATGGACGAGCTTTCCGATGAGGACAAAATCACGGTTTCGCGTGCCCGCAAAATTCAACGATTCTTCTCGCAGCCATTCTTCGTGGCGGAGCAGTTTACGGGTTTGCAAGGTCGCTACGTGAAAATCGAAGACACGGTTGCTGGCTTCAAAGCAATTTTGAATGGTGAAGTGGACGATCTGCCGGAAGGCGCATTCGGTTACGTCGGCACAATTGACGAAGCCCGCGAAAAAGCGGCAAAGATGTAAGATAGAACGTGATTCAACATTGGTTATTAGTCATGGGTTATTGGTCATTAGTCATGGGTGAAGAACGTTAGTTCCTCCATTCAAATGACCAAGCACAGATGACTAATGACTATCGAAGTTTAGATGAATTCCTGAAAACCGTATCAAACCTTACGCGCAAGAACCCCACTCAATCTCCCCTTATAAGGGGAGAAGCAAGACGCAACACGTCTTCGTGGCGGCTTGCAGAGGGGTGATGCGCTTGAGGGTAGTCAAGGTTATCTAAATTTAAAACTCTTACAAACCATTATGAAAAATCATACATCCGCCCTTCTTACTCCCAGCGCCGCGCTGGCGCTGTTTTGCACATGCCTTACCGCACAACCAAAAGAATGGAAGCTCTTCGGGATAATTCAATGGGGATGAAGGTACGGGACATCATAAAACTTTTGGAGCAGGATGGTTGGCGACTTGACAGAATAAAAGGAAGTCACCGCCAGTATGTTCACTCGGCAAAATCAGGAACTGTCACTGTTGCGGGCAAAGAAAGCCTTGATTTGAAAAAAGCCACCGAACAGAGTATTTTGAAGCAATCTGGTCTCAAATAATTATAAGGAGGATGTGATGAACGCAAAGCATTATCTTGTCGTATTAGAAAAGACGGAAACCGGATACTCCGCCTATTCGCCGGACGTGCAGGGCTGCGTGGCAGCAGATGAAACATTTGATGCAACGATACGCCTTATTGCAGAAGCGCTGGAATTTCATTGCGAAGGAATGATGGAGCATGGCGAAGAGCTTCCTGAGTCAAAAGCCTTAGAATATTATCTTCATTCCGGCGAACTCCTTCTGGAGCCAGATACTATTGTGACACATGTTCGGGTGAATATTCCGCAGCCAGCATAACAACAATATTTCATCGTTGACCATCTCACACATACCAACTATTATGAAACCCCGCACATTTCCTCTGTTTGCCTTCAGCGCCGCGCTGCTGCTGTTTTGCACACATCTTACGGCGCAACCAAAAGAATGGAACCTCAACGGCACGATGACCGCCGGCGCAAAAAAACTTGCGCTTACCATGACGCTTACCAAAGAAGGTACACAGCTTTCCGGCTCGTATCGGTACGTCTCGCAGGGCGCGGATATTATGCTTGTTGGGATAGTGGGCGATGGCGGCAATGCCGTCATCGAAGAATTTGCCGAAAAAAGCAAACGTACGGGCATTTTCAATGGAACGCTGTCTGCAAGCGGCTTTGAGGGAACGTGGTCGTCGCCCGATGGCAAAAAACGCTTGCCTGTTTCGCTCAAAACCGCAAATGAATCCTCGAAAAAACTCTCTGCTCAGGACGTAGCGGGCACGTACAAACGCGCAAGCAAAACAACTCCCGCAGAAATTACAATCAAAGCGTTGCCCGATGGCTCTGTTGCTGTGAAAGGCGAAGCATTGTGGATTGGGAGCAAGGACAATGTTCACACGGGTACGTTGGACGGAAATTTTGCCTTGCAAGGCGCTATCATCATCTATAGTGATAAAGATTCCCAATGCAAGCTCACGTTGGAGTTCAAAGGCGAGACGCTTGTGGTGACGGGCGATGGAGCAAATGGGAGTTGTGGCGGCATGAACGTGACATTTGACGGGACGTACAAGCGCGTAAGTACAAAAAATCTCAAAAAGCGATAATATTCATTTTACCCACTCATACCGACAATCCCATGATTCTACGGACTTTCCTTTTGCTTGCGTTTCTGGCAAGTGGCGTTTCGCTTTTAGCACAAGAAGCGTTTCGTGACCCTAAAACAAAAAAAGTTGGCATCCGGCAGGGCGCACAAATACTTGTTGAGCCTAAATATGACGACATGCTGACCTTCCCCGAACTCGGCGCGTCGGCGCAATTAGATGGGCGTTGGGGTTTTATGAAATATGACGGTAAAGAAATTATTCCGCTTCAATACGACAAACTCGAAATGATGTCTGGCGCACTCGTCAAAGTGACCAAAGCCGGAAAACTTGGTTTTTTTAATAGCGATGGCGGTGCGTTATTGCCTGTGGAGTTTGACGACGTGACCATACAAATGCTTGATGGGGCAACGTTTCCATCCCATTTTTACGTAAAGCGTGATGGTTTGTTTGGTTACTATACGATTGACGGTAAAGCCCTTGTGCCGCCGCAGTTCAACGATGTGCGCCTGATGAGCAATAGGACATTTCAAGCAAAAATTGGTGGAAAACCTGCCTATTTTACCTTTGAGGGCAAGCAGCTTGTACCGCCGATATATGATAAAGTCACGTTTCTGAGCAACAAGACAATCGAAGTACAAACGGGTGGGAAGCGTGGATTATTAACGGCGGAGGGCAAGGAAATTTTGGCACCCATCTATGACAGTTATGATTTTTTGACCAACGGCAGGCTTCAGGCAACCCGCGAGGGCAAAGTGTCGCTGTTGGACGCAAGCGGGAAACCCATCATACGCACGGTGGAAGAATCCTCGTCGTTTTACGTCATGCTGGGCAGCAATTTGAAGTTTGGCTACATTGACGGCAATGGTATTCCAGCCGTTGTGCCAAATTTTAGCAAGGCAAAAGAATTTACCAACGGGTTAGCGGCTGTGGAGCAAAATGGGAAATGGGGATATATTGACCCCAATGGTGAGTTTGTGATTCCATGCCAGTTTGACGATGCGCTTCCGTTCAACAGTGATGTTGCGCCCGTTGAACAAGATGAAAAGTGGGGAGTGATTGATAAAAAAGGAGTTTTTATTGTCAAACCGCAGTTTGTGAAAGCATCCATTTTTTCCGAAGGACTTGGAGCCGTGCAAACGAAGGATTTACGTTGGGGTTACATAGACGCACGAGGGAAAACAGTGATTAAACCACAGTTTGACGAGGCAGAAGTTTTCCACGAGGGGCTTGCAGCAGTGCGGGCAAAGGGCAAATACGGGTATATAGATTTAAAAGGTCGGTTTGCCATAGCACCACAATTTGGTTGGACATTGATGTTTTCGGAAGAATTGGCAGAAGTGCGTGTTGGTGGGAAATCGGGATATATTGATAAAACTGGGAAACAACTCATTCCTTGCACGTATGAAAATGCTCGTGAGTTTTCGAATGGATTAGCAGGCGTACAAACCGACACCAAACAATGGAACTACATCAATTCTACAGGCGATGTAGTGATAAAAGGTCAGTTCGATTGGGTACGCAGCTTCCGCGAAGGGTTTGCTCCTGTGCGGATAGGCGAAAAGTGGGGATATATCAATAAAACTGGTGTGGTCGTCATTCAACCACAATTTGACGATGCGCTGGAGTTTTCAGGAGCATTAGCGCAAGTGAAATTGGATGGGCGCACGCTTTACGTGAATAAAGCGGGAAAATTGGTTGGAAATTAAGCAATACTATTCACCACATCATCGTACCACCTCATCATGACATATATCAGCCTTCATCAACGATTGTACTCCATCTGTCGGTATTGTTTGTTATGGTTATTGATAATGGCACCATTCCGCCTACTATCACTCGCCGACAAACCAGCTGCAAGCGTTCAAGCAAGTTCTCAACAAAGCGCTCCGCCGGATTCACTTGACCTGAAGATAGGGCAAATGTTGCTCATTGGGTTTCGTGGGAAGGAACTGCCCGACGATAGCCCGTTTTTGCAGGACATTCGCACGGGGCGCATAGGCAACGTGATTTTGTTTGACTACGACGTTCCTACAAAAAAGTTTGACCGTAATATCGAAAGTCCCAAGCAAGTTCAAAGGCTGACAGCAACGCTGCGCCGTGCGGCGGAGCAAACCCAACTGCCGCTTTTTATCAGCATTGACCAAGAGGGTGGGCGTGTGAGCCGACTGAAAGATAAATACGGTTTTCCGTCATCGGTATCGCAGCAATATCTTGGCAAACTCAATAACCTTGATTCCACGCGCTTTTATGCCACACGAACAGCCGCCACACTTGCTAAATACGGATTCAACCTCAACTTTGCGCCGTCGGTGGATGTGAATGTGAATCCCGAAAACCCCGTGATTGGCAAAATAGAACGTAGTTTTTCGCCGGATGCTTCCGTCGTGGCGGCACATGCGGCTGTCGTAGCAGAAGAACACCGCAAACAACGCGTCGTCTGCACGCTCAAGCATTTTCCCGGACATGGCAGTTCCAAGGCGGATTCGCACAAAGGTTTTGTGGATGTGACGGACACGTGGACGGCGGCGGAACTCACGCCATATACGGAGCTTATTCGTAGCGGCGCGGTGGACATGATTATGACGGCGCATATTTTTAATGCTCGCCTTGACCCCAGCCTTCCCGCAACGCTCTCGAAGCGCATTATCACTGGGCTGTTGCGCGACAGCTTGCATTATCAAGGCGTAGTGGTTTCGGACGACATGCAAATGGGCGCTATTGCCGACCATTACGGCTTGGAAAGCGCATTGGAACAGTGCATCAACGCAGGAGTGGATATTGTGAGTTTTGGGAACAATCTCAGTTATGATCCCACAATTGCTGCAAAAGCCTCCGGCATTATCAAACGGCTTGTACTCGACGGGAAAATCCCCCGCGAGCGGATTGAGGAATCCTACAGACGTGTCGTAGCATTGAAGCAAAAGATTCGGTAACTTTGCAGGAATTAAGTGAATTGAATACAACCACAAGACATGGAGGCAATATGCGACCAGTCGTAAACTTACGCAGGAGGAATGACATGGGATATGTTCATGCCGATATTTTGTTGATAAACGGTGTAGATTTAGCGATGTTTCAGCGTAAAAAACTTCCCGAAGAAGAAGTGAAAAAAGTAAAAGTACAAATGCTTGTGGATAGCGGCGCGGCAATGCTTGCCATCAACGAAGAAATATGCGCCCAGCTTGGCTTGGAGCCTCTTGAGAAGCGTCCAGCAACGTTAGCAGACGGCT